>JAEWJG010000383.1 GCA_023386675.1 Actinomycetes bacterium | reverse complement strand
ATCTTCATCCGGATGCTGGGCACCAGCTGCTCGCTGCGCTGGCGCAATCCGGAGGGCGGAGAGCGCGAGCTCGTCTGGAACGTGAACCCGACGCATCCCATCGCCGCCGGCGTGGAGCAGCCGATCGTCATCGACGCGCAGGAGATGTACGGCGAGTTCTTCGACATCCCGACGCCGGACGACCTCGTCTTCATCAGCTCGTTCGCCGGCGGCGAGGTGTTCCGTTCCGGGGTCACGTTCACGCGCGGCCGCGGCAAGATCTTCTACTTCAGCCCCGGCGACCAGGAGTATCCCGTGTACTTCCACCCGCAGGTGCGCCGGGTGCTCGCCAACGGCGTGCGCTGGGCGGCGCCGGTGGAGGGTGCCCGCCAGGCCCCAGAGGTCTCCAACCCGCAGCCCGTCTGACCCGCGAAACGACAGGAGCCGACATGACCGACTCGCTCGCCCCGCTGCCGGCACCCCGGCATCCCGACCCGCGGGACGCGCCCTCCCTGCGCTGGGGCGTGCTCGGCCCGGGCGGGATCGCCGCCGACTTCACCGACGCGCTGCATCGCCACACATCCCAGCGGGTCGTCGCCGTCGGATCGCGGTCCGCCGACCGCGCGGGTCTCTTCGCCGCGGCGCACGGCGTGGGGCGGCCGCACGCCTCCTACGAGGCTCTGGTCGGCGATTCCGACGTGGACGTCGTCTACATCGCGACACCGCACAGCGAGCACCTCGAGCACGCGCTGCTGGCGATCGCAGCGGGCAAGCACGTCCTGATCGAGAAGCCGATGGCGGTCACGGCGGAGCAGGCGCGGCGGATCGTGGACGCAGCACGCTCTGCCGGGGTGTTCGCGATGGAGGCGATGTGGACGCGCTACCTGCCGCAGACCGACATCGCCCGGCAGCTGCTGGAGCGGGGCGCGCTCGGGGACATCCGGGTGGTCACCGCCGATTTCGGCGGTGCGGCTCCCTACGATCCCGCGAGCCGGCTGTGGGATCCCGCCCTCGCGGGCGGCGCGCTGCTCGACCTCGGCGTCTACACGGTCTCGTGGGCGTCGTTCGCGCTCGGTGCCCCCGCGGGCATCATCGCGACGGGCACGCTGGCGCCGACCGGGGTGGACGAGCAGGTGGCCCTGGTGCTGTCGTCCGCCGACGGCGCCCAGGCGCTCCTCAGCACGAGCCTGCTCGCCGGCACGCCGTCGCTGGCGACCATCAGCGGCAGCGAGGGACGCATCGAGACCGACAGCCCGTTCTGGGGACCGAGCGGGCTGAAGGTCTTCCGGTCCGACGGCACGCTGGCCGCGCACTGGCGAGATCCGTACGGGCGCCCGCACCGCAACGGGATGTCGTACGAGGCCGCCGCGCTCGCCCGCTACGTGGCCGAGGGCCGCACGGAGTCTCCGCTGCATCCACTTGCCGAGGCCGTCGACACGCTGGCGACGATCGACGAGGCCCGCAGGCAGGTCGGGGCGACGCGCGTGGAGTGACGGCGAGCGTCGGCCGGACGAGGCACAATGGACAGGTGCTCGACTCCGCTCCGTATCGTTCGGCCGACCTCTACCGGCCGGGCGTCCTCGCGGATCTGAGCCCCGCCCGTCCAGCCCCCGTGCCGGTCGTCCCCGCGGTTCCGGGAGCCACCGGGCACCTGGCGCGCGTCGTCGCCCGGTCGTCGGACCGCGCGGGCTGGCTGCGCGCCCGCAGCCGGGGCATCACAGCGACGGACGTGGCCAAGCTCTCGTCGCCGCGCTCGGTGCGGGCCGCCATGTACGACAAGCTCCACGGCAGCGGGTTCACCGGCAACGTCTTCACCCAGCACGGCCGCTCGCGCGAGCCCGAGATCGCGGCCTGGGTCGCGGCGACGCACGGCATCGAGCCGTCCGATCTGCTGTTCCACGCCGAGCGCGACCGCCGCCATCTGGCGACGCCCGACGGCCTGATCGTCCGCACCGGCGAGCGGATCGAGCTGTGCGAGATCAAGACGACGAACAAGCCGTTCCGCAGCATCCCCCGCCCCTACCTGCGCCAGATCTGGTGGCAGCAGTACGTGCTCGGCGCCGAGCGCACCCTGTTCGTCTGGGAGCAGCACGACGGCTTCGTACCGCTGCGCGACGAGCCGGAGTGCCGCTGGGTCGACCGGGACGATGCCGAGATCGAGAAGCTGGTCGCCCTCGCCGCCGACCTGATCGAGCTGCTGCGTCAGGCGACGTCCGCGGCCGCACCGGCGCCGCGTGCGAGCGCCCCCGCGGCCCCCGCTCCCGCCTCCACACCGACAGCGGAACCGGCGCTCTTCTCGGTGACCCCGACCGGGATGCGCGTCAGCGCCACCGCGTAGACCGCGATCCAGCCGACCGCCACGGTCGTCCCGATCAGCTCCAGCCACGCGCCCACATCCGCTCCGACCCGCACGATCGCGAGCAGGCCGCCGACGATCGTGATGACCGCGACCGCCGCGCAGCTCATCCGCGACAGCCACGACACACGCGGCAGCCGGCGGCTGAAGCCCACTTGCAGCATCGCGAAGCACGCCGCGCCGAAGCCGACGACGGCGGACACCGTGTGGATGAGGTCCTGCGGCGTCGACCGCGGGTCGACCAGCGGCACCGGGCAGTTCGCCGAGCACGTGATCTGCGACGCGAGCACGAAGCAGACCGCCGCGAACCCGAGCGTGACCGCCGGAGCCCAGCGGTCCAGCCAGCGGGCGGACGAGCGGATGTGGCCGCTCGCGATCGCGATAGCGAATCCGCCTGCCGCGATGAGCAGCAGCGCCAGCGCGAACGGTCCGGCCGTCGGCGCGCCGTGCGCGCCCAGCTCGCTGACGTACACCGGGTACGGCACGGTGAGCCGCGCGGCCCAGATGATGACCAGCCCGCCGAGCACGCACAGCGTCCCGACGCCCAGCAGGATGGGGACGGCGCGCTGCCACCCCCGCGCGAGCACGGGAACGCCGAAGGGCTCACGGACGATCCGCAGCAGTCGTCGCACCTGTCGCTCCTCGGGTCGTGCCGGCCAGTTCCGGGCCCCCCTGGCGGGTCGAACCGGGTCGCAGCATCCTAACGGGCGCGGCGCTGGGAACGTGCTGGGGGTATCCGAAACAGATTGTTCACATGTGGTGACCCGAACGTAACACCCCCGACCCATGGGCAGGATTGACTGGCGGGACCGACCGGGGAACGATCTCGATGAGGGGATGACTGATGCCGAAGACGATGCGGGCCGCGCTCCTGGACGACGCGGGCGGGCCGGACGCCTTCCGCCTCGGCGAGACGGACTTCCCGGACAGGGTGAACGCCGAGTTCCTGGTCAAGGTCGTCGCCGCGAGCGTCAACCCGATCGACGCGAAGACGCGCGCAGGGCGGGGCGTGTTCGGCGCCATCCGCTCCTTCCCGGTCGTTCTCGGCCACGACTTCAGCGGGGTCGTGGTGGAGTCGCCGTACAGCGCGCATCCCATCCGCCCCGGCGACGAGGTGTTCGGGATGGTGCCCGTCCCGCGCTCGGGAGGCAGCTATGCCGAGTACGTGTCGGTGCCGGCTCTCAGCGTCGTGAAGAAGCCCGCGACCCTGTCCCACATCGAGGCGGCCGCCGTCCCGCTCGCAGCGCTCACCGCCTGGGGGATGGTCGTCGAGGTCGCGAAGGCGCACGAGGGTCAGCGGATGCTCATCCACGCCGGAAGCGGCGGGGTCGGCCACTTCGCCGTGCAGTTCGCGTCGTACTTCGGCGCGCACGTGATCGCGACGGCGTCCGGCTCCAAGGCCTCGTGGCTGCGGTCCCTCGGCGCCGCCGAGGTCGTGGACTACAGCACCACCCGCTTCGAGGACGTGGTGCACGACGCGGACGTCGTCATCGACCTCGTCGGGAACGTCCACGACGACACCGGCACGCGCTCGCTCGCCGCGCTGCGTCCCGGCGGTCTCATCGTCAACGCCCCGACCGGCAGCTGGCCCGGGTTCGCAGAGGATGTGGCGAACGCCGGCGTGCGCGGCACCGACTTCAAAGTGGCGCCCGACGGCAACACCCTGGCGGTGATCGCCCGACTGCTCGAAGCGGGTAACGTGCGCGTGCACGTCGACGAGATCTTCCCCTTCGACCGGATCGCCGAAGCGCACGCCGCCATCGAGGGCGGCCACACGCGCGGCAAGATCGCCGTGAAGGTCGCCGAGGGCTAACCGGCCGACGGCAGCGTCCGCTCCATCACCCAGTCGTCTTCGTACCGGTCGCCGACGAGGAAGCGCTTCGCGCCCACCCGCTCGAAGCCGTGCTTGCCGTAGAAGCGCTGGGCCCGCGCATTCTCCTGGTTGACGCCGAGCCACATCCCCTCGGCCCCGGCGGCAGCGGCTGCGTCCAGACTGTCCGTCATCAGCCGGCCGGCGATGCCCTCGCCGTGGTGGCCGGGGAGCACGTAGCACTTGCTGAGCTCGGCGGTCGGGCGGACGCGGATGGCGGCGCGAACGTCCTCGTCCGCGGGCTCCCCCAGGTTGACCATCGTGTAGCCGATCGCGGATCCGTCCGCGTCCTCGGCGATCAGCAGCCGGCGCCCGGCGTCGGCCAGGTACGCGGCGAACCGCTCCTCCGACAGCACGGTCGCGATGAACGACGCCTTCGCCTCCTCGGTCGTGTGGGGCGGGCAGGCGAGCGGGAAGGTCACGGCGGCGACGGCGGCGAGGGCCGCTTCGTCGCCGGAGGTCGCCGGGCGGATGGTGACGGTCACATCCGACAGCCTAGCCAGCCTCGTGCAGCGGACCGGCCGCCTCCGCGAGGGAGACGGCCGGTCCGGGATGGTGCGGGATGCGGTTAGTGCCGGCCCTGCGCCACCCAGGCGAGCAGGTCGAACGAGACGCCGCCGAGGCCGGTGACGTCGTCGTAGCCCTTCGCCGTCTTCAGCGAGGTGTCCTGATCGAGGGTCACCAGGTAGGTGTTGCCGCTGATCTTGCTCGTGTACACCAGCGCCTGCGGCGGGTTCTGCGGCAGCACGTCGCGGAACGCGTTCGGCAGGATGCGCTTCACGCCGTACAGCGTCGGGTTGGCGAGCCCGATGGTGCTGCGCGTCGCCTGCTGCACGATCGCGATCTGCGCGGCCACGATCGGCGCGGCCAGCGACGTTCCGCCGTAGGTCTCGTTGATGTAGTCGCCGGTCGCGAGCGTGGTGTCGTCCACGATGGGCCGGATCCCGATGGAGAAGCCGGTGTACGGGTCGGCGAGGGCCGCCACATCGGGCGATACGCGCTTGCCCTGGGCGAGTGCCGCCGGCACGATGCCGCGCTGGTAGTCCGGCTGCGCGAACACGGCGCTGACGCCGCCGCCCGCGCCGCCGACGAACCGCGTGCCCGGCAGGGGCTGGTCGTAGCTGAGCGTGCCGTTCGAGTTCTTGACGATCTTGTCGAACTGGTCGCCCCAGCCCGTCTCCCACGCGATCTTGCCGTTCTTGTCGATGCCGGTGCTGGTGCCGCCGACCGAGGTGACCCACGGCGAGGACGCCGGGAAGTCCGGCGAGGCGTAGCCGAGGTTGGCGACCTCGTCGCCGTTGTCACCGCTCGAGAAGTACAGGCCGATGCCCTCGCCCGCGGCCTGGAGCTGCAGGTTGACCTCGCCCTGGATCACGTCCGCCGGGACGGCCTCGCCCACGTTGCCGTAGCTGTTGCTGACGATGTTCGCAAGCTTGTTGTCCAGGATCTTCGACATCGCGATGTCCAGGCCGCCGGAGCAGTCCGTGCCGCCGACGTACAGGATGCGCGCACCCGGTGCGATGGCGTGGACCGACTCGACGTCGAGCGTCTGCTCGCCCTGCCATCCGCTGGGCTGCTGGCACAGCTCCTGGTCGGTGAACTGGCTCGGGCTCGGAACGAGCTGCTGGTAGCTGGAGTTGGTCAGACCCGGCTCGCCGTTCTGCTGCGAGTAGGAGTTGACGTCCTTCAGGATGCTCGGGCTGGCGTAGGCGTCGATGATCGCGACCGTCTGGCCGGTCCCGTTGACGCCCTTCGCCGCCAGGCTGTCGAGGCCGTACGCGCTGCGCAGCTGCTTCGGCGTGTAGCCGCAGTTGTTGGTGCTGTACTGGGTCTGGCCGTTGTACGCGGGCGGGACGGTGACGGTGTGCTCACCGATGTAGTTCGAGCACGGAGCGTCGATCACCGGAGCCGCCGCCGCGAGCTTCCGCGCGACCTGCGGGTCGCCGCTGGCGCCGAGGTCGCCCTGCTTGATGGAGTCCGGCTTGGTCGTGGTCCGCGACTGCTCCACGCTGATAGCCGAGACCTTGCTCGCGATGCTCGCCGGCACGGACGGAGCCGAGGCCGGGGCGATCAGCTTCTTGCCCTCGTGCTTGAAGGTGTGAAGCGAGGTGCCGAATACCGAGCCGAGCTGGTCCGGGGTGCCGCGGAAGACGACGTACTGCCGGCTGTCCGGCACGCCCTGGATGGTCAGGCCGGCGGTCTTGATGAAGCTGATGACGGAGTCGAAGTCGGCCTTCGTCGGCGAGAATCGGTTGATCCACTGCTGAGGCGACAGTGCCTTGCGGTAGCCGTGGTCGGTGGGGGTGGAGACGGCCTTGGCGAGCGCCTCGGCGCCCTGCTGGTCGCGGAGGGGCAGGTAGATCTCACCCTGCACCGTGGCGTCGGAGGGAGCCGCCCCTTGGTCGTTGGCGGCGGTGGCCCAGGCGGGCACGGAGCCCACGTACGGCACGCGGTCGGCAGCGCCGGCCGCGGATGCCCCCGCGAACGACAAAGCCACCACGGCGGACGTGGTGGCGATGATCCCGAGAGCCCTCTTGTGGAGGGATCGAGTGGTGCGAAGTGCCATGAATGTCATCCTTCGTATCGGACGGGCTCAGCCATGAGCCGCCGCGCGACGCGCGACAGGAGCGACCCTAGACCCGCCCGTTCTACTGCCGCAATAGGGGGTAGACAGTTCCGTTGCGATCCTTGCGGTCGCTGACAAATCTCTCAGACGCACATATTCGGGCCCCACCGGGAAAAACGCCGACGGGGCCGGGACCGGAGACCGGTCCCGACCCCGTCGGGATGTTCGACGAACGAACTCAGATGGCGTTGACGTCCAGCGGGATGCCCGGGCCGAACGTGGTCGACACGGCGCCCTTCTGGATGTAACGGCCCTTCGCGGCGGACGGCTTCAGACGCACGACCTCCTCGAGGGCGGTCTTGATGTTGTCGTTCAGCTGCTCGGCGGTGAAGCCGGCCTTGCCCACGACGAAGTGCACGTTGGCGTGCTTGTCGACGCGGAACTCGATCTTTCCGCCCTTGATGTCGGAGACGGCCTTGGCCACATCCGGGGTGACGGTGCCGGTCTTCGGGTTCGGCATGAGGCCGCGCGGGCCGAGCACCTTACCGAGACGGCCGACCTGGCCCATGAGCTCCGGGGTGGAGACGGCCGAGTCGAAGTCGGTGTATCCGCCGGCGACCTTCTCGATCAGGTCGGAGCCGCCGACCTCGTCCGCCCCGGCCGCGATGGCCGCCTCGGCCGCGGGGCCGGTGGCGAACACGATGACGCGGGCGGTCTTGCCGGTGCCGTGAGGAAGGATGACGGTACCGCGGACCATCTGGTCCGCCTTGCGCGGGTCCACGCCGAGCTTCAGCGCGACCTCGACGGTCGAGTTGAACTTGGCGGAGCCGGTCTCCTTCGCGAGGGCGACAGCCTCGGTCGGGGTGTAGAACTTTCCGGCCTCGATCTTCTCGGCCGCGGCCCGGTAGGCCTTTGACTTCTGTGCCATGAGATTTCTCCTAACGAGAATGTGGTGCGAGCCTGGCCGGCTCTTCCACGAAGTGTCTTGAGGGGGTCGGGCTTACGCCTCGACCGTGATGCCCATCGAACGGGCGGTGCCTGCGATGATCTTCGACGCCGCGTCGATGTCGTTGGCGTTGAGGTCGACCATCTTCTGCTCGGCGATCTGGCGCACCTGCTCCTGGGTCAGCTTGCCGACCTTGGTGGTGTGCGGGACGCCGGAGCCCTTGGGCACGCCGGCCGCCTTCTTGATCAGCTCTGCCGCCGGCGGGGTCTTGAGGACGAACGTGAACGAGCGGTCCTCGTAGACGGTGATCTCGACCGGGATGACGTTGCCGCGCTGCGACTCGGTCGCCGCGTTGTACGCCTTGCAGAACTCCATGATGTTCACGCCGTGCTGACCCAGGGCCGGGCCGATCGGCGGGGCCGGGTTGGCGGCGCCGGCGTTGATCTGAAGCTTGATCAGACCGGTGACCTTCTTCTTCGGTGCCATGTCTCTTCCTTCTTTGTGTATTCGAGCGGCTCAGGCGCGCAGCCCTCGTCGCTCTCCCGGTTTCTCGGCCCTTCCGAGATCCGGTGATCTGTAAAACCGTGGGGAGGCTCGGATTGTTCCTACTGCTTCGTGACCTGGTCGAAGCTGAGCTCGACCGGGGTCTCGCGCTCGAAC
Source organism: Actinomycetes bacterium (assembly GCA_023386675.1). Lineage (GTDB taxonomy): Bacteria > Actinomycetota > Actinomycetes > Actinomycetales > Microbacteriaceae > Leifsonia. Next base: position 3,952 of record JAEWJG010000383.1, on the reverse strand, counting down.
AGCGAAACGAGCACCGTGAGCTTGCCGCTCTCGGGCTTGATCTCGCTGATCGAGCCGGGCAGGCCCGCGAACGAGCCCTCCTTGATGGTGATGGTCTCGCCGATCTCGAAGTCGACCTCGGTGATGACCGTGCGCGCGGCGGCCTTCTGGCCCTTCGCAGCGCCCTTGGCCGGGGCGGCCTCGACCTGCACGAGGCTCTTCAGCATCGAGAAGGCCTCCTCGAAGCGCAGCGGCGTCGGGTTGTGGGCGTTGCCCACGAATCCGGTGACGCCCGGGGTGTGGCGGACGACCGACCAGCTGTCCTCGTTGAGGTCCATACGCACGAGCACGTAGCCCGGGATGCGCACGCGGTTGACCATCTTGCGCTGGCCGTTCTTGATCTCGACCACGTCCTCCATGGGGACCTGCACCTCGAAGATGTAGTCCTCCATGTTCATCGAGACCATGCGGTTCTCGATGTTGGACTTCACGCGGCGCTCGAAGCCCGCGTACGAGTGGATGACGTACCACTTGCCGATCTTGGAGCGCAGCTCGGTGCGGAAGGCCTCGTAGGGGTCGGCGATCGCCTCCTCCTCCTCGTCCTCGACGGCGAGCTGGGCGGCCGCAGCCTCTTCCTCGTCATCGACCTCGAGGGCCTCGTCGACGGCGCGGTCGGCCTCGGGGTCGACGGCCTCCGCCATCGCGTCGAGGACGGCGTCGAGGTCGATCTCGGTGCCGTCGTCGGCGACGACGTGCAGGGCCTCGTGCTCGGCCGAGTCGGACGCCTCGTCCTCGCTCGCGAGGACGTTGCCGGTCTGCGCCTCGTCGTCTTCGGAGGACTGCTCCGCAGCAGGGGCCCAGTCCACGTCGTCGCGATTCGTCTCAGACACTGAATTCATTCCATTTCTTGTCGGGGGGAGCTCGAAGCGCTCCGTTCGACGTCGTCTACTTCGGGTTTCCGAAGACCCAGACGACACCCATGCCGAACACCCAGTCAAGGAGTGACACGAGAGCCATCATGATCACCACGAACACCAGCACGACGCCGGTGTAGCTGAAGAGCTCCTTGCGGGTCGGGGTGACGACCTTCTTGAGCTCGCCGATGACCTGCCGGATGAACAGGGCGATCCGAGCGAAGGGGTTGCGCCGCGCAGCGCGATCCTTCTTCGCGTTGGCGACGATCTCCTCGCTCGGCTCGTCGATTACCTTTCGGGCCACCTCGTTACACCTTTCGTGGATCGGCACCAGAGTGCCGACTTGCAGGGCGGACAGGAATCGAACCTGCAACCTGCGGTTTTGGAGACCGCTGCTCTGCCAATTGAGCTACCGCCCTAAGAAGCGAATCGCCGAACCTCACGTCGCACTCAGTCGCTTAGAAAAAGGGCGCAGAAAAGCTTGGCAGATTCAACCACCGCGTCAAGTGTACGTGACGCCGATGCCCGCCCGCAAAGCGGGCGTCTCACAGGAGCTTGCGCTCCAGCGCCCACGCCGTCAGCTCGTGCCGCGACGAGAGCTGGAGCTTGCGGAGCACTGCCGAGACATGGCTCTCGACCGTCTTGATCGAGATGAACAGCTCGGCGGCCACCTCCTTGTAAGCGTACCCGCGTGCGATGAGCCGCATCACCTCGCGCTCGCGCGCGGACAGCCGGTCGAGCTCCTCCGTCGACTCCGCCTGCTCGCCCGCGGCGGCGCCGAACGCATCGAGGACGAATCCGGCCAGTTTGGGCGAGAAGACGGCGTCGCCTCCCGCGACCGCGAGCACCGCGTCGCTCACCTGACGCCCCGAGCTGCCCTTGGTCAGGTAGCCGCGGGCGCCCGCGCGGATGACGCCCACCACATCCTCGGCCGCGTCCGACACGCTCAAGGCCAGGAAGCGGACGGTCGGAGCCTCCTGCGCGACGCGGCGGATGACCTCCGCACCCCCGCCACCCGCTCCACCGGGCAGGTGCACGTCGAGCAGCACCACTCCGGGCCGCGTCTCGAGGATGACGGCGACCGCCGCATCCACGTCGGCCGCTTCGCCCACGACTTCCAGTCGGTCGTCGAGGTCGGCGCGCAGGCCGGAGCGGAAGATGGAGTGGTCGTCGACCACCACCACGGTCACGGCGTCTGTCGTCTCGCTCATTGGTCCTCGCTCGGGATGTCGATGCTCAGGTGGATCTCGGTGCCGGTCTCGCGCGCGGTCACGGTGGCGTGCCCGCCGGCGCGGCGCATCCGGCCGATGATCGATTCTCGGACGCCGAGCCGTCCGTCGGGAAGCGCGCTCACGTCGAATCCGTGCCCGCGGTCGCGGATGAACACATCCGCGCGGTCCGCGGTGTGCTCGATGTAGACCGAGACCTCGCCGCCCGCGTGCCGAGCCGCGTTGAGCATGGCCTCGCGCGCCGCCGCGCCCAGCTCGGAGGGCGCTCGCCGCACCGGCTCACCGACCGAGACGACGTCGAAGTGGACGGCGTGGTCGATCTCCAGCGCCGCCGCGACGTCCCGCAGCTCGCCCGCGAGGTCCCGCTCCTCGGCCTCGGCCGCCGCGGCGTCGGCGTACAGCCAGTCGCGCAGCTCCCGCTCCTGCGCCCGGGCGATGCGCCCGACCTCGCTCGACGCGCCCGCCCGGTTCTGGATGAGCGCGAGGGTCTGGAGCACCGAATCGTGCAGGTGCGCCGCCATCTCGGCCCGCTGCTCCTCCTTGATGCGCGCGGTGCGCTCGGTGATCAGTTCGCGCCAGAGGCGCAGCGCCCACGGCGCGACGAGCACGGCGATGCCGGCCAGCGTCGTGATCAGGATGCCGAGCCACAGGATGCCCGGACCTCCCGCATCCTGGGTCAGCGCCAGAGCGAGGGCGACCAGGACGAGGAAGGCGCCGCACGAGATCCGGAAGACGGTCGGCGACAGCGGCGCGAACGCGGCCGGCTCCTCGTCGGTCAGCTGCTCCCAGGCGACCGCGACGACCAGCAGCGCGGCCGACGCGATCAGAGCCCCCAAGCCCGGCCCGAGTGCGGCGCCGGCGGCGAGCACGATCGCGGCGATGCCGGCGACGGCTCCCGCCCCGGCGAGCACCCACGGCACGTTCACCCGACGCTGCACCCCGTCGGCCGGATCGTCGCCGGTCGGCACCCGCAGCGGCGTCAGCGCCCAGAACCACAGGTAGAGGAGCACGCCGCCGCCGCCCAGGAAGGTGAGCCCCACGAACGCCCAGCGGACGGCCGCCACGGGCCAGCCCAGGTGATCCGCCAGCGCGACGGAGACGCCTCCGATCGCGCACGAGCGCGGGCGCGCCAGCGCGGGGCGCCGAAGGGGCGCCTGGGGGCCGGCGGATGCGCTGGAGGACATGCCGTCATCCAAGCAGACCCGCGCCGCGGCCCGCACCCGGAACGCGCCCTGATCAGGGTGCGGTCAGGGCTTCCCCCGATACCGTCGCGCGCCGCACGCAGCCAGGATGAGGAGCATGTCACAGAACGATCAGACCCGGCCGGTGGGGACGCCCGGCAACCCCTACGGCGGGCCGCAGTCCGGATTCGCCGGCCGCGGAACGCGCTTCTTCGACTGGATGCGCGGACTCGGCGTGGTCCGGGCCGACGGCTGGCTGGGCGGCGTCTGCGCCGGGATCGCGTACCGTCTCGGAATCGACCCGCTCATCGTGCGGGGCATCGTGGTCGTCGCGGGCATCCTCGGCGCGCCGGTGCTGCTGCTGTACGCGGCGGCGTGGGCGCTCCTGCCGGACCGCGACGGCCGCATCCACCTGCAGAACCTGTTCGAGGGCGACTTCGAGCCGCCCATGGTGGCCATCGGCGTCATGCTGCTGCTGTCGCTGCTGCCGTGGACGAGCGGGCTGTGGTGGACGCACGGCGGGTTCTGGGACGTCTCGGCCTGGGGGGATGTGGTGGGGCGCGTGGTCTGGACGCTGGTGGTGATCGGGGCGGTCGTGGCCTTGATCGTCGTCGGGGTGCGGCGGGCGGACGCGCGGACGATGGGGGCG
>JAEWJG010000306.1 GCA_023386675.1 Actinomycetes bacterium | reverse complement strand
GGGCGCAGCGCCCGCGCGGAGGGCGCCGACCGCATCGAGCTGGGCACGGCGCTCGGGATGGGCGGTCTGACGCCGTCCGCCGGGCTCGTGCACTCCGCCGTCGAGGCAGCCGGACGCGAGGGACGTGACGGCTTCGTGCACGTCCTGGTGCGTCCGCGCGGCGGCGGCTTCGTGTACGACGCCTCCGAGGTGCGGGCCACGGTGGCGGACATCCGGTTCGCCCGCGCCGCAGGCGCCGCCGGCGTGGTGGTCGGTGCGCTCGACGAGGACAGCCTGATCGACGGAGAGGCGCTACGCCGGTTCGTGGAGGCGGCCGAGGGCATCCCGGTCACCTTCCACCGGGCGCTCGACATCGTCCGCGACCCGGTCGCCGCCATCGACGAGCTCGCGGACCTCGGCATCCACCGCGTCCTGACTTCCGGTGGCGCTTCGCGCAGCGTCGACGGGGTGAGCACCCTGAGGACGCTGGTCCAGCGGGCCGGCGGCCGGCTGCAGGTGATGGCCGGCGGAGGGGTGAGTGTCGACGACATCCCCGTGATCGCCCGCGCCGGGGTGGATGCGGTCCACCTGTCCGCCCGCGATCGCGTCACGGGCGCCCCGAGCGGGCCCGGCGGGGGCGACGCCGACTACGACATCACCGACCCGGCGACCGTCGCCGCGGCGGTCACGGCTGCTCGCCGCACTCACGGCGAGGCGTCGGCTTAGAGCGCGCACACCACGCAGAGCCCGATCAGCACGACCTGCAGGAGGGCGCGCGGGACCAGTGGGGTCGCGAAGGCGCCGAAGCGCTCGGTCTTGCCTGCGGCGAAGGCGTTCGCCGGGAAGACCGCCACCAGGAACACGATCAGGCACACCGCCGCGGCGACGCGGGTCGCCGGGACGAGCAGCCCGATCCCGCCGGCGAGCTCGCACACGCCGGTGACGGCCACGAGGGCGCGCGGCGAGACGATCCGCAGGGCCGGCGGGATCATCGCCGCCATCCCGCGGGCCGGCCCCGGCACGAAGTGCAGGACGCCCATCCCGACGAACACCAGGGCGAGGAGGATGCGGACGACCAGCTGCACGGTCTCGAAAAGCGTCACCGGCCCATCCTCTCGTGCGATCATCCACAGGCGGCGTAACGCGGCGAAAAGCGTGCGTGACGCCCCGCTAGAGTTAAGCCGTTCGGCGCCCCACCGACCGTGGCGCATCCCCTCCCAAGCCAGCCCTCGCTCCACCGTAAGGAACTGCCACGTGACAAAGCCGGTCGTCCTGATCGCCGAAGAACTCTCGCCCGCCACCGTCGACGCCCTCGGGCCCGACTTCGAGATCCGGAACGTGGACGGCACCGATCGCCCGGCGCTGCTCTCCGCCGTCTCCGACGCCGACGCCATCCTGGTGCGGTCGGCGACGAAGGTCGACGCGGAGGTGCTGGGGGCGGCGAAGAAGCTGAAGGTGATCGCCCGCGCGGGCGTCGGCCTCGACAACGTCGACATCAAGACCGCGACGAACGCGGGCGTCATGGTCGTCAACGCGCCGACCTCCAACATCATCTCGGCCGCGGAGCTGACCGTCGGCCACATCCTGAGCCTCGCCCGCCACATCCCGGCCGCGCACAGCGCGCTCGCGCAGGGGCAGTGGAAGCGGTCGAAGTACACCGGCGTCGAGCTGTACGAGAAGACGGTCGGCATCATCGGCCTCGGCCGCATCGGCGCGCTCATCACCGCGCGCCTGCAGGCGTTCGGCACGAATGTCATCGCGTACGACCCCTACGTCACGAGTGCGCGTGCGCAGCAGCTCGGCGTGCAGCTGGTGACTCTGGACGAGCTGCTCGCGCAGGCGGACTTCGTCACCATCCACATGCCCAAGACGCCGGAGACCACCGGCATGATCTCGGACGACCAGCTCGCGCAGATGAAGAAGACCGCGTTCGTCGTCAACGTCGCGCGCGGAGGCCTCATCGACGAGGACGCGCTGTACCGCGCCCTGACCACCGGCACCATCGCGGGCGCCGGCCTCGACGTGTTCGTGTCGGAGCCGCCGCAGGACTCGCCGCTGCTGGCGCTCGAGAACGTCGTCGTCACCCCGCACCTCGGCGCCTCGACGGACGAGGCGCAGGAGAAGGCGGGCGTCTCGGTCGCGCGCTCGGTGCGGCTGGCGCTTTCGGGCGAGCTGGTCCCGGATGCGGTCAACGTCGCCGGTGGCGTCATCGACCCGTACGTGCGCCCGGGCATCCCGCTGGTCGAGAAGCTCGGCCAGGTGTTCTCGGGGCTCGCCAGCAGCCCGGTCACGAGCGTCGACGTGGAGGTGCGCGGCGAGCTCGCCGACTACGACGTCAGCGTGCTGAAGCTCGCGGCGCTGAAGGGCATCTTCACCAACATCGTCAGCGAGACGGTGTCGTATGTGAACGCTCCGCTGCTCGCCGACCAGCGCGGTATCGAGGTGCGTCTGATCACCGACTCGGTCAGCGAGGAGTACCGCAACCTGATCACCCTGCGCGGCGCGCTCAGCGACGGCTCGCAGATCTCGGTCTCCGGCACGCTCACCGGGCCGAAGCAGATCGAGAAGATCGTCGGTATCAACGGCTACGACGTCGAGGTTCCCGTCGCGGAGCACCTGGTCGTCATGGTCTACGACGACCGCCCCGGCATCGTCGCGGTGTACGGCCGCGAGTTCGGAGAGGCCGCGATCAACATCGCGGGCATGCAGATCGCCCGGACCTCCGCGGGCGGCAAGGCGCTCAGCGTCCTCACCGTCGACTCGCGCGTACCTGACGGGCTGCTCGAGAAGGTGCGCCTCGCGATCGACGCCGACCTGATGCAGGAGATCGACATCACGGAGTCCTGACCTCCCGGAAGATTTTCTCTTCCGCGCTGTCGATTCGTGTGGCCTACTTGCGTCGTAGGGGTGTCGATATCCCTACGACCTCAAGGAGACACCATGTCCGACGAGTACGTTCTGCTCATCCGCGAGCCGAACTGGAGCCCCGAGACGATGACGGCCGACGAGTGGCAGGCCGGTATGGCCGGCCACAAGGCGTTCCAGGACGCCGTGGCGGCCGCGGGCGAGCGCATCGTCGCCAGCAACGCGCTGCAGGAGGCCGGCCAGGCCACCCGCATCACGCCCGGCGCCGACGGCACGCCGGTCTTCACCAGCGGACCCTTCGGCGAGACCGGCGAGGCGATCACCGGGTTCTACAGCTTCACCGCTGCGAGCCCGGAGCAGGCGCGCGAGCTCGCCGCCCTGTGCCCGACCCGGGGCTCGATCGAGCTCTACCCGGTGCTGGTGCTGGATGCGGTGCGCTGAGTGACGGCGGCCCGGTGATGGCGGCTCGATGACGGCCGCTCGATGACGGCCGCCGCGAAGGCGGGTCGCGCCGCACTCGAACGGGCGTGGCGCGACGAGTCGCCGCGCATCCTGGGCGCCGTCGCGCGCACGACGGGCGACCTCCTGCTCGCCGAGGACGCGGTGCAGGAGGCGCT
>JAEWJG010000242.1 GCA_023386675.1 Actinomycetes bacterium | reverse complement strand
CAGCTGGGCGCGGTCGAGCTCACGCCGATCGTCGCGACCGAACTGCTGCTCGGACCGTTCGGCGGCCTCGACAGCATCAGCCTCCGGCGACTGCGCCTCGCCCTGCGGCAGGAAGAGCTCGCGGGCGATGGCAACCGGCCGGGCGACGAGCTGCTGGTGGAGGCCCTGCAGCATCCCGCGCACCTGGCGACGATCGACGCGTCGCCCGCCCGTCGCGCCGGCCGTCTCGCCGAGACCCTGCGCTCCGGCCGCGAGAAGGCCGAGCAGGGAGCATCCATCGAGGAGCTGCTCTGGCACGCGTGGGAGCGCAGCGGCCTCGCCGGGCGCTGGCTGGAGCACTCGCAGCGCAGCGGCATCGTCGCCGACGAGGCCAACCGTCACCTCGACGGCATCGTCGCGCTCTTCACCGCCGCCCGCAGATTCGTCGAGCGGTACCCCGAGCGTCCGGCCTCCGACTTCGTCGTGGAGTTGCTGGGCGCAGAGGTCCCGGAGGACACGCTGGCCGCGCAGACGGCGGCCGACGCCGTGCTGGTCGGCACGCCGAGCGCGGCGATCGGCCGCGAGTTCGAGGTCGTGGCGGTCGCCGGGCTGCAGGAGAGCGTCTGGCCGAACCTCCGCCTCCGCGGCTCGCTGCTGCACCCGCAGGAGCTGGCTGACGCGGTGGAGGGACGCAGCACGGAGACCGAGGACGCACGCGCCGAGGTGCTCGGCGACGAGCTCCGGATGTTCGCGCTCGCCGTCTCCCGCGCCCGCGGCCAGGTACTGCTCACCGCCACCGCAAACGACGAAGAGCAGCCGTCGCCCTTCCTCCGCCTCGCGGGGGAGCTCGCCGTGGACGACACGGACGAGGGCGCGCATCCGCTCTCCCTCCGCGGCATGGTCGGGCGACTCCGCCGCCGGCTCGCGACGACCGGCTCCGCCGACGCCGCGGCGGCCCTCGCCCGTCTGGCCGACGCCGGAGTGGAGGGCGCCGATCCCGCGTCCTGGTACGGCCTGCTCGAGCCGTCGACGACCGAGCCGCTCGTCGACCTCGACGACCAGGAGGCGGTCGTCCGCGTCTCGCCGTCGCGGCTGGAGACGTTCGAGAAGTCGCCGCTGGCCTGGTTCGTGGACACGATGGCCGCGTCGCCGAGCGGCCTCGCGGCCGGGATCGGCACGGTCGTGCACGCCGTGATGGAGGAGGCGAGCACGAGCGACGACCGCGACCTGAGCGTGGAGCGGCTCTGGCAGGGCATCGAGAAGCGCTGGGGAGAGCTCGCGTTCGAGTCGCCGTGGCTGGAGGAGAAGGAGCGGCGACGCACGCGCACCCTGACCGCCGGGGTCTCCGAGTACCTCCGCGACTTCGAGCAGGCGGGAGGGACGCTGCTCGGCTCCGAGGGCTCCTTCGAGCTCCGCGTCGGCCGCGCGCTCGTGCGCGGCACCATCGACCGCGTCGAGCACACGCCGGACGGGACGGTCGTCATCGTCGACCTCAAGACCGGCAACCGCACGCCGTCCGCGGCTGAGGCCGCCGAGCACGCCCAGCTCGGCGCCTACCAGCTCGCGATGGAGCACGGCGCGGTCGAACGGGCGGAGGGACTGACGTCCGGGGGAGCGAAGCTGCTGTTCGTCGCCAAAGGCGTCCGCGGCAAGGGCTACCGCGAGGTGGCCCAGGACCGCGTGGACGACGAGCGGCTGGAGCGCCTGCGCGACCGCGTGGCAAGCGCCGCCGATGGGATGGCCGCGGCCACCTTCGCCGGGGTGGTGGACCTCGGCGAACGCGACCCACACGGGCGGTACGAATACCGCATCCACCTGGTCCCGGCCGTCAGTGCCGGCGCGGGCGCTGCGGGAGGTGGAGCATGACCGGCGAGGCGACGCACCTCGACGACGAGGGCCTGCTGGAGTGGGCGACCGAGCAGGCCGGGCTCGACCTGGTCGAGCAGGCGTTCACCCTGGTCGAGGAGGAGGCGGCCGCGACCGAGCGTCCGCGTCCGACACGTACGCTCAGCGCGGCCGAGGTCGCCGAGGCGCTCGGGCTGCCCATCCCGACCCCGCAGCAGCAGGCGGTGATCGAGGCGCCGCTGCGCCCCGCGATCGTCGTCGCGGGCGCGGGCAGCGGAAAGACCGAGACCATGGCCAACCGCGTCGTCTGGCTGCTCGCGAACGGGCACGTGCGCGTGCCCGAGATCCTGGGCCTGACGTTCACGCGCAAGGCGGCGGGGGAGCTCGCCGGCCGCATCCGCACGCGGATCGAGCAGCTGGTCGCCTCCGGCGTGACCGACGTCGAGTTCGACCCGTTCGAGGCGCCCGAGGTGGCGACGTACAACGCGTTCGCCAACGCGATCTTCCGCGAGAACGCGCTGCTGATCGGGCGCGAGCCGGAGTCCGCGGTGCTGAGCGAGGCGTCCGCTTGGCAGCTCGCCCGGCGGCTCGTCGTGACCAGCACCGACGACCGCCTGGTGGAGCTCGACAAGGGCGTGGAGCCGGTCACCAGCGCCGTCGTCGGCCTCAGCCGCGCGCTGAGCGAGAACGTCGCCGACGCCGACGAGGTCGAGCGGATGGTCGAGCGCTTCGGCCGGATCGCCGAGCTGCCGACCGGCAACGGCCGGGTGAAGGAGCTGTACGCCTCGGTGCGGCAGGCGGTCGAGGCCGTCGGCTCGCTCCCGCCGCTGCTCGACCTCGCGCGCGCGTTCGCCGACGAGAAGCGGCGCCGCGGCTTCGTGGAGTACTCCGACCAGGTCGCCCTGGCCCTGTCGGTGTGCGAGCGGTTGCCGGAGGTGGTCGCCGACTACCGCCGTCGCTATCGGGTCGTGCTCCTCGACGAGTACCAGGACACCTCCGTCGTGCAGACGCGCCTGCTGTCCCGCCTGTTCGCCGGGCAGCCGGTCATGGCCGTGGGCGATCCGCACCAGTCGATCTACGGCTGGCGCGGCGCCAGCGCCGCCAACCTCGGCCGCTTCTCGGCCGACTTCACGGGCGAGCGTCCCGGCGCAGAGGGCGCGGCCGACGAGTACGCGCTCAGCACGAGCTGGCGCAACCCGACCCGCGTACTCGACGCCGCGAACGTCCTGGTCGCGCCGCTCACGGC
>JAEWJG010000146.1 GCA_023386675.1 Actinomycetes bacterium | reverse complement strand
CAGGTGAAGTTCTACTCCTCCGGCATGTACGTGCGTCTCGCGTTCGCGGTCGCCGTGCACACCGATCCCGACCTCCTCCTGGTGGACGAGGTACTGGCGGTCGGCGACGAGGCGTTCCAGCGCAAGTGCCTCGACAAGATCCGCTCCTTCCAGCAGGAGGGACGCACGATCATCCTGGTGACGCACAACCTCAGCCAGGTCACGGAGCTGGCCGATCGCGCCATCCTGCTCAACAAGGGCAACGTGGTGTACGACGGCGAGCCGGGCGGCGCTGTCACCGAGTTCCGCAATATCCTCGAAGGCCGCCGCGTCGTCGAGGCGGAGGCGGAGGCGGCCGTCCAGGCGTCGAAGGGCGTCGCAGCGGCCGTCGAGCACGGCCGCGTCATCGAGGCGCGGGCGTGGGCGGACGGACGCGAGCCCGGAGAGCCGGTCCAGCCCGGCGACGACCTGCGCATCGAGGTCACGGTGGAGCACGACGAGGGCATCGACGACTGGATGTGCGCCATCCAGATCGACAACACCCTCGGGCAGCCGGTCTACGGCACGACGACGAAGCGCATCGGCACCGAGCTCACGCGGCTGAAGGAGCGTCGCACCGTCGCCTTCCTGCTGCGCGACTCCCGTTTCGGCGCAGGCAAGTACTTCGTCAACGCATCGCTGATGGACCTCGCCGGCCGCCACCTGTCCGACATGCCGCAGGCGTGCTCCTTCGACGTGGCGTACTTCCCGCTCGCGGTCGGGATGGTGCACGCCGTCCCCGAGGTCGTCGAGCCGTCGGCGTGACGGGCGGCCCTACCGGCGACGCCGCGACCGCCGCCCCGCGCGTGCTCGCGGTGACGGTGACGTACAACTCCGCCGACACCATCGGGCCGTTCCTGTCGTCCCTCGCCACGGCCGGGCGCATCGACGAGGTCGTCGTCGCCGACAACGCGTCCGCGGAGGCGTCCGAGGTGGGCGCGGCGGTCACGGCCGCCGGGTACCGCTTCGTCGAGCTTCCGGACAACGAGGGCTACGGCAGCGGCGTCCGAGGCGCGGTCGAAGCGGCACAGGCGGAGCCGGACTACGTGCTCGTGGCGAACCCCGATGTGATCTTCTCCCCCGGCGCCGTGGACGCGCTCGTCGCCGCCGGGGAACAGCTCCCGTCCGCCGGTTCACTCGGCCCCACGATCCTGGACGCCGACGGCACCGTCTATCCCTCGGCTCGCCGCCTCCCCTCCCTGCGCACGGGCGTCGCTCACGCCCTGTTCGGTCGCATCTGGCCCTCGAACCCGTGGACGGTGCGCTATCGCGCCGAGCGCGAGACCGAAACGCGCCGGGACGCCGGCTGGCTGTCGGGCGCGTGCCTCCTCATCCGGGGCGAGGCGTACCGCGAGCTGGGCGGATTCGACCCCGCGTACTTCATGTACTTCGAGGATGTCGACCTCGGCGACCGGCTCGGCAGGGCCGGCTGGCGCAACGTGTACGTGCCGGAGGCCGTGGTGACCCACACCGGCGCGCACTCCACCTCGCGCGAGCGCAAGCGCATGGAGAAGGCGCACCACGACAGCGCCTACCGGTACCTCTCGCGCAAGTACGCCGCCTGGTACTTCGCGCCGCTGCGCCTCGCCGTCCGGTTCGGCCTGTGGGGCCGGCTGTGGTGGGTGTCGCGGTGAGTGCCGCCTCCTTCGCCCGCCGTGCCGTCTCGGCGGTGCGCTGGCGGGCGGCGATGCGGCTGTACCGCGCCGGACGCTTCCGGATGCGCGACCTGCTCCGCGCCGGAGACCCGGACGGCGTGGCCGTCATCATGTGCCTGTGGAACCGGCGCGAGCGCATCGACGCGGTGCTGACACAGCTCGACGCGCAGCAGGGCACGCGCGTGCGCCTCCTGCTGTGGAACAACAACCCGTCCGACGACGCCTACTACCGCGAGCGGATCGCCGCCTACCGTCCGCACGGCGCGCTCGCCTCGGTATCCCTGTTCTCCAGCCCGGTCAACGTCGGCGGCCTCGGCCGCTTCTTCGCCGCGCGTCAGCTCTGGGCCGCCGGCGAGCGCGGGACCTTCGTCATGCTCGACGACGACCAGGACGTCAGCGACACGTTCCTCACCGACCTGCTCGCGGCCTCCGGACCCGCGACGATCGCCGGGTACTGGGCGTGGACCATGGAGGGCGAGTACTGGGCGCGCACGCCCGCGGAGCCGGGCGACCGGGTGAGCTACGTCGGCACCGGCGGCTGCGCCTGCGACCTCGACATCGTCTCCGACCTGTCGTTCTTCACCGAGCTGCCGCGCTACTTCGCCTTCCTCGAGGACATCTGGATGTGCGGCTACGCCCGAAAGCGCGGCTGGGTGCTGCGCAAGGTCGACACCCCGGTCGAGTTCGTGCTCGACGAGACGAACCAGCACCACACCCTGGCCGAGCGCAAGGCGGAGTTCTACCGCTACCTCCGGCTGGACGACAGCCGCTGAGCAGCGTCTGCCGCTTGGCCGCTGCCTCACATCAGCAGGCGATGTAGCCGGTGACCGCTCCCGTCAGCGCGTTCTGGCCGCCGATGAAGTACACCTTCGACGCCTTCAGCTTCACGATGTCGTCACCTACCGAGCGCGGGAGGCACCAGCTCGGGGAGAGGTAGAGCGGCGCCTTGGCCGCCCCCGCCATCGCCGCGCCCGCCAGCGCATCCGGGAAGTCGCTGCCCGACGCGACGTACACCGTCCCGGCCGACGAGAAGCGTTGCGCGTTGACCAGGTGGCTGGTGTCGTAGCGGTCGGCGCCGCCGATCCGGGTCACGGCGACCCCGGCCGACCGCAGTGAGGTGTCGAAGGAGGCCGCCACGATGTTCGCGCCGCCGACCACGGTCGCGGAGGTCATCTTGGCGTTCGACACGTAGGCGGAGGTCGCCGCGTCCGCCGGGCCGAAACCGGTCACCAGCAGCACCGGCTGGCCGCTCGCGCTGGCCGCCGAGGCCGCGGAGAGGGCGTCCGGGAAGTTCAGGCCGCCGGCGAAATAGGCGCCGGTCGCACTCGGGAAGGCGTACTTGGCGAGCTGCCGCGCGGTCTCGAAGCGGTCGGAGCCGGCGATGCGCTGCACGCTCCCCTGCACGGTCGCGAGCTGGGTGAGCACCCCGTCCGCGATGACGTTCTGGCCGCCGACGACGACGATCTTCGCCGGAGCGAGGCGTCTCAGCTCGGTCATCACGCTGGCCGGCACCTCGCCGCCCGCGGTGAGGAGCAGCGGTCCCCGCTGGGCCGCTGCCGCCGCGCTGGCCGCGATCGCATCAGCGTAGCCCTGGCCGGAGGCGATGTAGACGACGGGGACGCCCGGCGTCGGGTAGGCCGACTGGGACACTGCGACCGACGTCGCGTACCGGTCGGACCCCGAGACCCGGTAGGCGCCGGGGGCGCCGCCGAGGGCGCTCGAGTAGAACTGCGCCCGGCAGCCGAGATCGGTCGCGCCGGACGGGTTGCCCGACGCGGGCAGCGCGGTCACGCAGGCCGTGTACTGCCCGTCGCCGGTGCGCGGCACACTCGCCGTGAAGCCGTGCGCGGCCCCAGCGAACGGGTACGCGTTGGCGACGTCGGCCCGGGCGCCGTCGGCGGCGACGGTGGTCGTGGTGGTTCCGGCCGGCGTCTTCCAGGTGATCTGGACGTTGATGGACGTGGACGCGAGGGTCTGGTCGAGCGCCCATCCCCCGACCGAGAAGGTGGTGGCCAGCAGGTTCGCGGACTCGAAGTTGCCCACGGGCGCCACGCCCGAGGTCGTCGGGCCGAACCAGTCGGTGTAGAGCCGCCAGAAGTTGCGGTTGCCGTAGGCGGAGCATCCGTCGCCCGTGCCGTAGAGGTTCCCGAGCGCGGCCGCGTTGGGCTGGTACGGCGTGTAGTAGTACAGGGCGGCGGTAGCCGAGTTGCGGACCAGCACGTTGCCCGACCCGCACGCGGCGTTCGGGCTGTACCGGATGGCGCTCACCTGACCGACGGGGATCCAGGTGAAGTAGTTGGACGTGCCCGGCGGGTTACCGTAGCGCTTGAACTGCCAGGCGGCCTTGTAGACCTGGTTGTAGAAGCCGAGCGTGGACGGGTCGCAGGCGCCGGTGTCCGGGCAGGCGAAGCCGGTGGCCTTCTGGTACTGGCCGGTCGTCGGCCAGTCGTCGGTGACGAGGCTCTGCTCCTTCTCGAGCAGCACCAGGAGCACCTTCTGGCTGATGCCGCAGGCCGCGCCGACCTTGTAGACGATGGTCGCGGCGCTCTCGTTCGCCGCACCCGCGTAGGCCGCGCACAGGGCGTCGGCCGCGCGCGAGCCGGTGGTCTCCCGATAGTCCTTCAGGCAGGTGTACCCCGTGCGGCAGACGGGGACCTTGCTGTTGAGGAACGCCTGGATCGCGTTCGGGTCCGCCGCTGCGCCGTTGTAGAAGTTGGAGTCGCTGATGATGTAGCCGGCCTGGAAGTCCGACCCGGTCGCAGCTTCTGCCCTCGGCGCGGGCACGCCGATGGCTCCGACCAGGACGACGGCGAGGACCGACAGCACGGCGGTGAGCAGGCGCAGAGGGTGGCGAGGGGGCGTCACACGGGCGAGCCTAGTGGCGGGACGCAACAAAACGGCGCTGCGACGCAGCTAAGCTGCGAAACCTTTCACGAACACGCGTGATTCGTGAGGGATATTCACCCCACGACCGTCATTCCTGCTCGAGCAGGTGGCGCAGATAGGTGCCGTAGCCGCTCTTCACGAGCGGGGCCGCGAGCGCCTCGAGCTGCGCGTCGTCGATCCACCCGGCGCGCCAGGCGATCTCCTCGATGCAGCCCACCTTGAAGCCCTGCCGGTCCTCGATCACGCGCACGTACTCGGACGCCTGCATCATCGACTCGAACGTTCCCGTGTCGAGCCAGGCCGTGCCCCGGTCGAGGACCTGCACCTGCAGGTTGCCCGCCTGCAGGTAGCGCTCGTTGACTGTGGATATCTCGAGCTCGCCGCGGGCGCTCGGCTCGATGGTCTTCGCGATCTCGACCACCCGGTTGTCGTAGAAGTACAGGCCGGGGACGGCGTACTTGGACTTCGGCTTGGCCGGCTTCTCCTCGATCGAGATGGCCTTGAAGTCGTCGTCGAACTCGACCACGCCGTACGCGGTCGGATTGCTGACCTGGTAGGCGAAGATCAGCGCGCCGTCGATGCTGCTGTGATTGCGCAGCGACGAGCCGAGGCCGGTGCCGTGGAAGATGTTGTCACCGAGGACGAGCGCGACGGACTCGTCGCCGATGAACTCCTCGCCGATGATGAACGCCTGCGCGAGGCCGTCGGGCGACTCCTGCACCGCGTACTCCAGGCGGATGCCGAGGTGCGACCCGTCGCCGAGCAGGTTGCGGAACTGCTCGTTGTACTCGGGGGTGGTGATGATGAGGATCTCGTCGATGCCCGCCATCATCAGGGTCGACAGCGGGTAGTAGACCATCGGCTTGTCGTAGATGGGCATGAGCTGCTTCGAGATGCCCTTGGTGATGGGCCACAGCCGGGTGCCGGATCCGCCGGCGAGGATGATGCCGCGCATCGTCAGTTGCCTCCCTTGTCGGTGGATGCGTCGAGCGACGCGTAGTACGCGCGGGCCGCGTCCCAGGTGGGGAGCAGTCCCGACGCCGCCGCCTCGGCCAGCGAAGGCGCGTCGGTGTCCTTCGGGGACAGCAGCGGCTCGCCCGCCTCGTCCGGGAACCGCAGCGCGATGTCCGGGTCGAGCGGGTTGATGCCGTGCTCGCGTCCCGGGTTGTAGACGTCGGTGACGAGGTAGCTCACGGTGGCGTCGTCGGTCAGCGCCACGAAGCAGTGGCCCAGCCCTTCGGCGATGTAGATGGCCCGGCGGTCGGTGTCGTCGAGCAGGACCGAGTCCCACTGCCCGTACGTCGGCGAGCCGACGCGGATGTCGATGACGTAGTCGAGCACGGCACCGCGTGTCGCGGTCACGTACTTGGCCTGGCTCGGCGGGATGTCCGCGAAGTGGATGCCGCGCACCGACCCCCGCCGGGACACGGAGGTGTTCGCCTGACGCAGGTCGAGGCGGTGGCCGACGGCCTCCTCCAGCCGGTCGAAGCGGTACCACTCCAGGAACACGCCGCGGTCGTCGGCGTGCTGCTTCGGGGTGATCTCGTACGAGTCGGGGATGTTCAGTTCGCGGATCTGCACCCCAGGAGTCTACTGGCAGACCTGGAGAGCCCCCACCTGGTCGCCCAGGGCGTTGGCCCCGCCCAGGGTGACGAGGGACGGCGCGCGCAGGGCGAGCTCGGCGGATCCGGCGTACAGGCACCCCGCCTGCGTGACCAGCAGCGGGCTGTGGGTGATGCCCGCCCAGGCCGCTCCGGCGAGCGCGTCCGGGAACGAGGTGCCGGAGGCGAAGTAGGCCGCGGAGGTGGCATTCGGGAACGCGTCCTGGTTGACCACCATGCTCGTCGCGAACCGGTCGCTGCCCCAGACCCGCGTGACGGTGAAGCCCGCGCTCTGGAGGCTGTTCAGGAAGCCGTCGGAGACGATGGACGAGCCGCCGACGATCTTGACCTTCGTCACCGACAGCGCGTGGAGCGCGTCCACGGTGCCCTGGTCGACGGTGGTCAGGCCGCCGTTGACGAGGACGACCGGCTGCCCGTTCGCGCCCGCCGCGCCGCCCGCGGAGAGGGCGTCGGGGAACCCGAGGCCGGAGGCGAGGTAGGCGGTGCTGCCTGCCGCGCTCGTCCCGAAGATCTTCTCGGAGATCGTGATCGAGGTGTCGAAGCGCGATCCGCCGTAGAGCCGCTCGACGGCCTGGTTCGGCTGGACCTGGGCCAGCTGGGAGAGGACGGCATCGGAGACGACGGCCGGCCCGCCGGCGACGTAGATCTTCGCAGGCTTCAGCCGCTGCAGCTCGTTCATCGTCGCCGCGGGCACTGCGCCTGGCATGGTGAGCAGCAGCGGACCGCCCGCCTTCGCCGCCGCCGGGGCCGCGGCGAGCGCGTCCGGGAAGTCGAGCCCGTTCGCGACGAACACCGTCAGCGTGTTCGCGGCCGGGTTCGGGAACGCCGCCTGCGAGATCGCGGCCGCCGTGTAGAAGCGGTCCCCGCCTGCGACCCGCTGGGTGGACGGCACCGACCCGGCGGTGGACGACCCGTACCAGGCGTTGAAGAGCATCCAGAAGTTGCGGATGCCGTACGCCGAGCAGCCGTCGCCCTCTCCCGGGTACGACGCGAGCGACGCGGCGTTCGGGGTGTACGGCGTGTAGATGTACAGCGCGCGGGTCGCCTCGTTCTGCACGGCCACCTGCTTCGTGCCGCACGTGGCATCCAGGTTGTACCCGATCCGGCTGACCGTGCCGACCGGGAACCGCGCCGCGAAGTAGGGGTCGCTGCCGTACTGCTTGAACTGCCAGGCCGCCCCGTAGACCTGGTTGAAGAAGCCGGTCGACGTGGGAGTGTTGTCGCACTGCGGGTCGGCGCCGACGTCCGGACAGTTCCAGCCGGTCGCGTGGTCGTACATCCACTGCGTCGGCGCCGCCGTGGCGACGAGACCCTGCTCCTTCTGCACCAGGGCGACGAGGACCGCGGGGTTGATCCCGCAGGCGGCACCCACCGCGGCGAAGATCTGCGCGGCCGTCTGGCCGCTCGCCCCGGTGTAGCCGGCGGGGCAGGCCGAACTGGCAGCCTTCGTCGGCGTCGTGAACGTGATGATCTTCAGGCAGACCGGGCTGCTGTCCGCCGGGCAGGAGGCGCCCTTCGTGTTCAGCAGCGACTGGATCGTCGACGCCGACCACGCCGTTCCATCGAAGAACACCGCGTCGCTGACGAGGTCGCCGTCGATGAACTTCGACGGGTCGGCGTCGGCTGCAGCCTGCGGGCTGAGTCCGGTAGAGAGCCCCTCGACGACGAAGCGGTTCTGCTGCTCCACCGTGGGAGGCGAGCCGGGTGCGACGTCGTCCGCCGCGGCCGGCGTCGTCGCCGTCAGCGCCGCCCCCGCGACTGCGATCGAGACCAGGACAGTGACCAATAAGCGGGTCTTCGCCCGCGTTCCCCCCAAGAGCATGATCCGCAGCCTAGCGGGCCGCACTCGGCCGACCGCAAGAGCTTCCGTGCCCCACCCGGTAGAATCGCCCCGGTAATCCACGACTCCGTGAGGCAGGTCACCCATCCCCATGAAGATTCTCGTCACCGGCGGCGCCGGTTTCATCGGCTCCAACTTCGTCCGTCGCACCCTGCAGGACGCGTACCCGGGCCTCGAGGGCGCCGAGGTCGTCGTCCTCGACGCACTGACCTACTCGGGCAACCTCGCCAACCTGGCGTCCGTCGCCGACTCCCCGCGGTACACCTTCGTCAAGGGCGACATCCGCGACGGCGGACTGCTCGACGAGCTGTTCCCGACAGTGGACGCGGTGGTGCACTTCGCCGCCGAGTCTCACGTCGACCGCTCCGTCCGCGACGCCTCGATCTTCGTCGAGACCAACGTGCTCGGCACGCAGCAGCTGCTCGACGCGGCGCTGCGCAACGACCTGAAGCGCTTCGTCCACGTCTCCACCGACGAGGTCTACGGTTCCATCGCCGAGGGCTCGTGGGCGGAGGACCGCCCGCTCGAGCCGAACTCGCCCTACTCGGCGTCGAAGGCCGGCAGCGATCTGCTCGCGCGCAGCTACTTCCGCACCCACGGGCTGAACCTCTCGATCACGCGCTGCTCGAACAACTACGGGCCGTACCACTTCCCCGAGAAGGTCATCCCGCTGTTCGTCACCAACCTGATCGACGACAAGCACGTGCCGCTGTACGGCGAGGGCAACAACATCCGCGACTGGCTGCACGTCGACGACCACACGCGCGGCATCGCGATGGTGCTGGTCAACGGCCGCGCCGGCGAGATCTACAACATCGGCGGCGGCACCGAGCTCACCAACAAGGAGCTCACCCAGCTGCTGCTCGACGCCACCGGCAAGGACTGGTCGTACGTCGACCGCGTCGCCGACCGCCTCGGCCACGACCTCCGCTACTCGGTCGACATCTCCAAGATCCGGTCCGAGCTCGGCTACGAGCCGCTCGTGCCGTTCCAGCAGGGACTCGCCGACGTCGTCCAGTGGTACCGCGACAACCGCGCCTGGTGGGAGCCGCTGAAGGCCCGCGCGGCGCTCGACAACTGATGACGCGCTACCTCATCGCCGGCGCGGCCGGGATGCTCGGCCAGGACCTCCAGAAGGCGCTGGCCGGCCGCGACGTGACCGCGCTATCCCGCGCCGAGCTCGACGTGACCGACCGGGAGGCCGTGCTCGCCGCGGTCGCCGGCCACGATGTGGTGATCAACGCGTCGGCGTACACGAAGGTGGACGACGCCGAGACGCACGAGGACGATGCCTACGCGATCAACGCGCTCGGTACCGAGAACCTCGCGATCGCAGCCGCACAGAACGGCGCGCGGTTCGTGACGGTCTCCACCGACTACGTCTTCGACGGCGAGGCCACCGAGCCCTACGCCGAGGACACCCCGCGCGACCCGCTGAACGCCTACGGACGCACGAAGGCGGCGGGCGAGGAGCTCGCGCTGGCCGCGCATCCCGACGGCGCCTACGTGGTTCGCACGGCGTGGCTGTACGGCGCCGGCGGCCCCAACTTCGCCAAGACCATGGTGAAGCTGGCGGGCAGTCACGAGACCGTCAGCGTCGTCGACGACCAGCTCGGGCAGCCGACCTGGACCGGCGACCTGGCCGCTCAGATCGTGGCGCTGCTCGACGGCGATGCGCCGGCGGGCGTCTACCACGGGACGAATTCCGGCCAGGCGACCTGGTACGGATTCGCGCGCGCGGTCTTCGCCGCGGCGGGCCTCGACCCGGAGCGCGTGAAGCCGACCGACAGCTCCACCTTCGTCCGGCCCGCTCCGCGCCCGTCGTACTCCGTGCTGGGACACGACGGGTGGACGCGAGCCGGACTGGCGCCGATGCGGCCGTGGCAGGAAGCCCTCGAGGCCGCCACCGCCGCCGGCCTCTTCGACTGACCAGCGCGTCCGGCAGGCGCACGCACCCCGGTCTGGGGATTTGCGGGTGATTTCCGCTGCCGTCTAGGTTTGCTCCGACACCATCCGTGCGGGGATCGAAGTGCCCGATTCGCCCTCGCCTTCGACGAGGGATGCCTTTCGTGAACCGTGCACTTGTCCTGACCGTTGCCGCTGCCGCCGGCCTGTCTCTGCTGGCCCCGGCTCCGGCGTCGGCGCAGACCGCGCCTGCGCGCCCGGCCGCCGTCGCGGCACCGGCCGCCGCACCGGCCACCACGCCAAGCGGTCAGGATGCGGACGGCCAGGGCACCGACGCGACTCCGCCGGCCCTCCCCCGTCTGCACACGCGGTCCGCGGACGCCTTCCGATCGGCCGCCGAGAAGCTGGATCCCGGGGTCGCCCAGGCGGTTCGCCGCGACCTCCACATCGACCCGGCGCAATACCTCGCTCAGGCGGCCGCCGCTCAGGACGCGGACGCTCTCGTCGGCGCGCTGAAGGACCGCACCGACGCGACGGTCAGCGCCCGGATCGACGGCACCACCGTCACGGTCTACGCCTCGGACGCCCAGACGGCCTCCCTGGCGCGCCAGTCGGGCGCCACAGCCGTCGTGGGCGCCCCACCGCGCCACTCGGTACCGCAGGTCGCCCTCCGGCCCCTCTCGGGCGAGGTCTACGGCGGTCAGCCCTATCTGATCAAGAACACGGCGGGCGCCTGGCGCTGCTCGGCCGGCTTCCCCGGCTACAGCGTCGCGAGCGGCGCGCCGCAGCTGCTCTCGGCCGGCCACTGCGTCCAGCCCGGCTCGACGACGTCCGAGCTGACCATGACCGGCCCGCAGAAGAGCACGGGCTCCGACGGCACGCTCGTCGGCCCGCTCGGCAGCTGGGTGAGCGGCGCCAACCAGTTCGGCGATCAGGCCGACTCGTCGCTGATCGCCCTGTCCGGCGGCCACACCTCCCAGCCGTCGATCCTGACCTGGGGGACGAACGGCACCGGCGGACCGCTCGACAGCGCGCCCAACACCGTGACCGGCGTGGCCGCAGCGGTCGCCGGCGCACCGCTGTGCAAGAGCGGGTCGACCACCGGCTGGAGCTGCGGCACGATCCAGGAGACCGACGTCACCGTGTCGGTCAACGACGCGGCCGGCACACACACCGTGAACTCGATCATCGCGACCACGTGCGCCGACCACGGCGACAGCGGCGGTGCTGCGATGACCGGGAACACCGCGATCGGCCTCGTCTCGGCGGGTCCTGACCTGCCGTGCACCGATCAGGACTACTTCACCGCGTTCTACCCGCTCGTGTCGTCCGCGGGCGGCTCCAGCGTCATGTCGCGGTACTCGGGATCGTGGGAGCCGGCCGTGTCCGTCACGGCGACGGTGGCCGTCACCTCGCTGCCCGCGAGCAACCACGTGACCCAGGGCGCCACCATCTCCGGCACGGCGTCCGGTGCGGTTCCCGGTTCCACGGTCCGGCTGCAGCTGGCGTCGGAGAGCACGGCGCGCGTGGCGACCATCGTCAACGGCGCCTGGTCGGTCTCCCTGGTGGGAGCGCCCAACGGCGACACTAGCTTCACCGTGCGAGCGGCCTACGGCACGCGCTCGGTCGGCCCGGCCGTCGGAGGACCGCTCTCGATCGACGCCATTCCGACGCAGCGCGTCGCGGGCGTGGACCGATTCGACACCAGCGTGAAGATCGCGCAGCAGGCGTACCCGGCGACGGCGAAGACCGTGTACGTCGCGACCGGGCTCAACTACCCCGACGCACTCAGCGCCGGGCCCGCGGCGGCCAAAGAGGGCGGCCCGCTGCTGCTCGTCGCCTATACGCTCTCCGACGCAGTGCGGAATGAGATCCTGTCGCTGCACCCGACCACGATCCGCATCGTCGGCGGCGTCAACGCCGTTCCCCCCGCCGTCGAGTCCGCGCTCGTCGACGTCGGCACGCAGGTGGGCGCCACTGTGACGCGCATCGCCGGCTCCGACCGTTTCGAGACGTCGCGGCAGCTCGCGACGACGGCCTTCGGCGGCTCGATCCCCACCGCCTTCGTCGCCACTGCGACGAACTTCCCCGACGCCCTCGCCGCCGGGGCGGCCGCCGGCGCCTCGGGCGCACCCGTGCTGCTGGTCAACGGCGGCGCCGCGTCCGTCGACCCGCTGACCACCTCCTACCTCTCGTCCAAGGGCACGACCTCGGTGAAGGTCGTGGGCGGCGTCAACGTGGTGACCCCCGGGGTCGCCGCCGGGCTCGGGGCGAACGGCGTGACCGTCACCCGGCTGGCGGGCAGCGACCGCTTCGAGACCGCGGACCAGGTCGGGCGCGCGTCTTTCCCGACCTTCACCACCGCCTACCTCGCCAGCGGCTTCGGGTTCCCGGATGCGCTGGCCGGCTCCGCGCTGGCCGCCGCCAAGGGCGCCCCGCTGTTCACCACGAACGGCAGCTGCGTCCCGCGCTCGGTCCTCACCGACCTCGGCGCGCAGAACGCGCAGCAGGTCGTCCTCCTCGGCGGCACGGCAGTGCTGGGCACGTCGCTGAGCTCCCTCACCGCCTGCTGACCCCGTCCGCGGAGCGCATCCAGCGACTTCCGGGCCGGAGCATGGTTTCATAGGATCCGACATCCGGACGGGAGAGACAGGAGCGGCATGACGACCCTCAGAGTGATCGTCGACGACCTCGTCGTGGATGCTCCCCAGGGGGCGCGTCGGTACGCCGAGGAGCTGACCCGCCAGCTCATCCTCACCGCTCCCCGCGACTGCGACGTGGAGGCGATCGTCTCGGCGGTCTCCGACCAGCAGGTGGAGGAGGTGCGCCTGCGGCTCCCCGGCGTCGCCGCGGTGACCCGGCTCCCCCTCGCCCGCCGAGAGCTCGCGCTGGCCTGGCAGTCCGGCCTCGCCGTCGGCGGCCCTCCCGGCATCCTGCATGCGCCGACGCTGCTCGCGCCGCTGCGGCGGCACAGTCAGCTCGAGGCGCCGGAGCAGGTCGCGGTCACCATCCACGACACGCTCGCCTGGACCCACCCGGACGCTCTCGGCACCCCGACCACGCTCTGGACGAAGGCGATGGCGAAGCGCGCCCGCAAACACGCCGACGCCATCGTCGTTCCGACGCACGCCGTCGCCGACCGCCTGGCCGACGTGCTCGACTTCGGCGACCGCATCCGCGTGATCGGCGGGGCGCCGGCGACCACGCTGCGCGTCCCGGCGGACGCCGACGAGCGCGCCGAACGCCTGGGCCTGCCGGAGCGCTACGCCTTCACGCTGGGCTCCGTCGAGCCGCGCAAGGGCCTCGAGCCGCTGATCCGGGCGATGGCCCGCCCGGAGGCGGAGGACCTCCCGTTGCTGATCGCCGGACCGGATCGCGTGGGCGAGCGCTCGGCCACCGGTGCAGCCGCCGCCGCCGGCCTGCCGGAGGACCGCGTCCGCGCCCTCGGCCGGCTGGACGACGCAGACCTCGCCGTCGCGCTCGACCGCGCGACGCTGTTCGTCTTCCCGAGCCTTGCGGAGGGATTCGGCCTCCCGATCGTGGAGGCGTTCAAGTTCGGCCTCCCGGTCATCCACTCGGACGATCCAGCGCTGGTGGAGGTGGCCGCCGGGTCGAGCCTCGTGGTCGAACGGCCGGCGAGCACCGAGGACGACGCCGCCTACACCGAACGGCTCGCCGCGGCGATCGGACGCGTGCTGACCGACGACGGACTCCGCTCCCGGCTGCGCGTGCTAGCCTCTGACCGCGCCCGCGCGTTCAGCTGGCGCGACTCCGCCGAGCGTGTCTGGCAGCTCCACGCGGACCTCTGACATCCCGCACTCCCGCGTCACCCCACCTCCATGTCACCAGCCTCGCCTGCCTCCGCCTCCCCGTCGTCCGCCCGGCTCACCTCGCTGGACGGCCTGCGGGGCATCGCCGCGCTCATCGTGCTCGCGCATCACGCGTCGCTGCTGGTGCCCGCGATCTCGTCCGCCTACGTGCCGACGGCCGACCTGCACGGGCCGGTGGCGGGCAGCGTCGCGTGGTGGTTCACCTTCACGCCGCTGAAGATCTTCACCGCGGGGCCGGAGGCGGTCGTCGTCTTCTTCGTGCTCTCCGGCTTCGTGCTGAGCCTGCCGGTGCTGTCGCCGCGCGCGTTCGATTGGATGTCGTACTATCCCAGGCGGGTCGCCCGGATCGGCGTGCCCGTGGTCGGCTCCCTCATCCTCGCGACCGTGCTGGCGTACCTCGTCCCGCAGCAGCCGCAGCACGCGATGAGCTCCTGGGTGTCGACGACATCGGTGCTGCCGCCCGGACCGTGGGACTTCGTGCGCTCGCTCGATCCGGCGCTCGGCTCGTGGTTCATCAACAATCCCCTATGGTCGATCTACTGGGAGATGGCCTTCTCCCTGCTTCTCCCGGTCTTCGTGGGGCTGGCGGTGCTGCTGCGGCGCGGCTGGCCCCTCCTGATCGCGCTGGTCGTCGCCATCGTGCTCTGCGGTATCTACTCGAACTCGGGCTCGTTCCGCTATCTGCCCGCATTCTTCCTGGGGGCCGTCGCGGCGACGCAGCTCCAGCGCATCCACCGGGCGGGCGCCGCTCTCGCCGCGCGGCGGTGGGGGTGGCTCGTCTGGCTCGTCGTCGCCGTCGGTTCAGCGGTGCTGCTGGTCGCGCACTGGATGACCACATCGTCCAGCCTCGCCGTCCTGCTGACGGCGCTCCAGCCGGTGGCCGCGCTCGGGCTCCTGCTGTGCTGCATGGAATGGCGGCCTCTCGCCCGCCTGCTCTCGCACCAACCGTTCCGGTGGCTGGGCACGATCTCGTTCAGCCTGTACCTCGTGCACGTCCCGCTCATCGTGACCTTCAGCTACCTCTTCGGCAGCTGGGGCCCGATCCGCGTCGCGGCCCTCGCCATCCCGACGGCTCTGGTCGTCGGTTCGCTCTTCTACGCCGCGGTCGAAAAGCCTGCCCACCGCCTGTCCAAGCAGCTGGGACGGGCCGTCGGCCGGGCTTTCGCCGAGCGCGCCCGGCCGGCCGTCGCGGCCGAAGCCCCGACGCCGGAGCTAGCGCCGAGTACCCGCGACTGAGCCCTCCGCGTCCCGCTGCGCTCCGTCGACGGGAGCAGGAGCCGCGCGGCCGCTCGCGTCCTCCTCGCGCCCGAACCAGGTCGCGTAGCGCTTGGACGCCCACGCGCCGACGGACTTCGACCAGCCGTGGCTGCGCTTCTCCACGAGCCAGGTGAAGCCGACGGCGACGACGACCGCCACCGGGATGGCGAACAGGAACGGTCCGACGAACCACGGCTCGTCCGCGAACAGGTACGTGCTGAAGATGATGATCGGCACGTGCACCAGGTACAGGCTGAACGAGATCGTGCCCGCGAACTGGACCGGACGCGTCTCGAACAGCATCCGCAGCGGCTTCCAGCCGAGGACGGCCACGACCAGACCGGCCG
This sequence comes from Actinomycetes bacterium, assembly GCA_023386675.1. Lineage (GTDB taxonomy): Bacteria > Actinomycetota > Actinomycetes > Actinomycetales > Microbacteriaceae > Leifsonia. Next base: position 17,222 of record JAEWJG010000146.1, on the reverse strand, counting down.
CAGCGAGCGGCACCGTCCCCTTGAGGATGGGCTCCAGCTCCGGGATCTCACCGACGTTCGGCCCGACCAGCCAGGGGGCGATCAGGAGCAGGAGGCTGCCGATCGTGAGACCGGCCCAGAGCGGGTGCCGGTACCAGTGGGTGTTGATCCGCTCGGCGACGTTGCGCACGGCGTCCAGGCGCACGGCGAGGACCGCGCCCACGAAGAAGGCGGGCAGGTACTGCAGCTCGCCCGAGCCCGCGTGCACACCGAGGTACGTGACGGCGCACGCCGCGGCGAGGCCGCCGATCCACCACTTCCGGACCGCGAGCGCGAGAACCGCGAAGATCGGCAGCGCCAGCGAGAAGATCAGCTCCCAGCGGAGCGACCACAGCGGGTTGTTGATCTGCCCGTCGCCGCCGAGGAGGTCCCACGCCTTGACGATGTACTCCCACCCGAAGTTCGGCGTCGAGGAGTTGCTGAGCCAGGTCCCGTCGGGCTGTGTCGACTTCTGAGGGATGGCCATCACCCAGACGGCCGCGAGCAGCACCGACGCCATGACGGGAACCAGCAGCCGCACGGCGCGGCGGGGGAAGTACGACACCCAGTCGAATCCCCGCTTGCGGATGACGGGCAGGGTGACCACCAGTCCGGAGAGCACGAAGAACACGATGACGGACTCGACGCCCGCCGTGAACAGCTTCAGGGGCGTGTAGCTGATCCACCACATCGGCGACCCCGTCGGCGCCGTTCCGCCGCCTGGAGCGCCCGGGAAGTCGGGGTTCGTGTACATGGCGTGGTGCAGCAGGACGACCACCGCGGCGATGCCGCGCAGGCCGTCGAGCGCGGCCAACCGTCCGCCGTTCGCCTGTCCTGTCTCGTGTCCCACGTTTCTAGCTGTACCCGTCATAGGGGGGCGACGGTACGGGGTTGCGCTGGGCAGGTCCTGTGACCTATTAAGGGGTCACCTGGACGCGATGGACTCCTATTTGCCGGCGGGCTTCGCCGTCGCGGGGTGCAGCGCCTGCTGTACGAGCTGCCGGATCTGCGTGTAGTCCGGGTTCGTCGGATCGACCGTCGGAGGCACGAGCTCGAGCTGCGAGAGCGGGAGCCTGCGCGTCTTCATCCCCAGATCGACGAAGTACCCGAGCATCGACTGCGGGATGTCCGTCTTCATCACCTGGGCACCCGCCTTGGCGATGTCCTGGAACTTCGACACCACGTTCACCGGGTTCACCTGCTTGAGGATCGCATCCTGCAGCTGCCGCTGACGCGCCATCCGGTCGTAGTCGCTCGTGCCGTGGCGCGCGCGGGCGTACCACTGCGCGTGGTAGCCGTCGAGATGACGCTGCCCAGGCTCGATCCACTCGACCACGCCGTTCAGGTTCTCGTCGCCGCCGATCGGGATGCGCTCGCTCACGGTGATGTCGACGCCGCCGAGGGCGTCCACCAGGTCGGCGAAGCCCTGCATGTCGATCAGCACGTAGTACTGGATCTTCAGGCCGGTCGCACCCTCGAGCGCGTCCCGCATCGCCTCGATGCCCGGCTCGCTCTTGTTCTTCTTCGCGTTCGGGTACAGCTCGGGCTTGTACAGCTCCACCTCGGTGTAGATGGAGTTGAGCTGGCAGACGTCGACGTCGCAGCGGTCCCGATAGCCGTAGCCGTCCGGGTACAGCTGGTGCAGCGGGGAGCTCTTCGGGAACGGCACCGGGTCGAGGTCGCGCGGCAGGCCGATGGTGACCGCCTGGCCGGTGCTCGCGTCGATGCTGACGATCGACATGCTGTCCGGCCGGAGGCCCTCACGATCGGGCCCCGCGTCGCCGCCGAGCAGCATGATGTTGTAGCGCCCGTCGACGGGAGGCTGCGAGGGGCCCGCGGAGAAGATGTCACCGAGGGCGCCGCGCGCCGATCCGGCGACGACCGACGCGTAGCCGGCCGTGCCGGTCACCCCGACGAGCACCAGGATCGCGAACGCCGCGATCCAGCCCCGGGAGTTCTTCGCCGTGCGAACCAGCCGCACCAGCCGCAGGGTGTCGAGCGTGAGCACCACCCAGAGCACGGCGTACGCGATGAGCAGGATCTGCACGAACGTCAGACTGCCGGCCTGCGTGAACAGCGTGTAGACACTGGACGGTGCCACGAGGTACAGGATCAGCGTCAGGATCGCGAGCAGCCAGAGCGAGAGCGTCGCGAGCACGCCGACGCGTCCCAGCCTGCGGTTGCCGGCGACGAGCTGCGCCGACCCGGGCAGCAGGATGTTCATCAGCACCAGCCACCAGCCGCGGCGCGTCATGGTGTGCGGCGAGGATGCGTCGGGGTGGCGCAGAGGGGTCGCGATGGTGGTCATGCGGTCCTGCTCACAGCTGCGCCTGCAGCGCCCGGTTCTTCTCTTCGACGCTGGCCTCGAGGTCGGCGGCGAACCGCGCGAGGGCCTCCGAGAGCGCGTCGTCGGACGTGGCGAGGATCTTGACGGCGAGGAGGCCGGCATTGCGCGCGCCGCCGATGGAGACGGTCGCGACGGGAACGCCGGCGGGCATCTGCACGATGGACAGCAGCGAGTCGAGCCCGTCGAGCCGCGCGAGCGGCACCGGCACGCCGATGACCGGCAGCGTCGTGACGGCGGCGAGCATCCCGGGCAGGTGCGCCGCTCCCCCGGCTCCCGCGATGATCGCCTTCACGCCGCGGCCGGCGGCGTCCTTGCCGAACGCGATCATCTTCTCCGGGGTGCGGTGGGCCGACACGACCTCCACCTCGTGAGCGACGCCGAACTCGGTGAGCACGCGCGACGCCTCCTGCATGACGGACCAGTCGGAGTCGGACCCCATCACGACGGAGATGAGCGGTGAAGCGGAGGACGGCATGGCTGACACTTTAAAGGCGTGTCCGCATCCCGACCGGTTGCCACGCGGGGCGGGAGACTACCCCTCGAAGAATGCGGCGGCGGCGCGGGCGCGGTAGACGACGTCGTCGAGGTCGTCCCCGGCGACCGTCACATGCCCGACCTTGCGTCCCGGCCGCGGCGCCTTGCCGTAGCCGTGGAACTTGGCCTCGGGATGCGCGGCGAGCGCCGCCGGGTAGCGGTCCTGCAGCGTCCCCTCGGCCGGGCCGCCCAGGATGTTGACCATCACCGACCAGTCCGCGCGCGGCTCCGTGGAGCCGAGCGGCAGGTCGAGCACGGCCCGCAGATGCTGCTCGAACTGGCTGGTGACGGCTCCCTCGATGGACCAGTGGCCGCTGTTGTGGGGACGCATCGCGAGCTCGTTCACCAGGACGCGCTCATCCGTCGTCTCGAACAGCTCCACGGCGAGCACGCCGGTCACGCCCAGCCCCTCGGCGACCCGGTGCGCGATGTCCGCGGCGACCTCCGCGACGCGGCCTGCGGATCCGGGCGCGGGCGCGAGCACCTCGGCGCAGACGCCGTCGCGCTGCACGGTCTCGACGACCGGCCACGCGGCGATCTCGCCGGATGGACGCCGGGCGACCAGCTGGGCGAGCTCGCGGCGGAACGGCACCAGCTCCTCGACCAGGAGTGCGCCGCCGCGGCCGTCCTCGGCGAGCGCGGCGAACCAGTCGTCGGCGCCGGTGGCCTCGGACACCACGCGGACGCCCTTGCCGTCGTAGCCGCCGCGGGCCGTCTTCACGACGGCGCGGCCGCCGTGGTCGGCGAGGAAGGCGCCGAGCTCGTCGGCGGACTCGACGGCCGCCCAATCCGGCACCGGGAGGCCCAGCTCGCTCAGCTTCGCCCGCATCTGCAGCTTGTCCTGCGCGTAGAGCAGCGCATCCGGACCGGGATGCACCGGGATGCCGCGAGCGACCAGCTCCGTGAGGATGGGCTGGGGCACATGCTCGTGGTCGAAGGTGACGACGTCGACCGTGTCGGCGAACGCGAGCACCGTGTCCAGGTCGCGATAGTCGCCGACGCCGGTGGCCGCGATCTCGGCGCTCATCCCCTCGGACTCCTCCAGCACGCGGATGTCGACGCCCAGCTCGATTGCCGGGGGGATCATCATCCGCGCCAGCTGGCCGCCGCCGATCACTCCGACAATGTGTCTAGCCATGGGCCGTGCGCCTCTCTGATACTTTTCATGCTGGCCGGGGGGATTCACAGGAATGCGAAACCTGGTCCGCGTACTGTGACGAACGCACTGACCATCATCCCGCATCTCAGGCAGGGGCATGACGACCGAGACAAAGGCACCCGCGCTTCGAGCGCGGCTCCTCCCGCAGCTGATCAAGTTCGGCGCGGTCGGGGCCGTGGGCTTCGGCGTCAACCTCGTCGTGTTCAACGTCATGCTGCTGATCGTGCTGCGCGGTGTGCCGCACGCGACCATCTACTCGACCATCATCGCTACGGTCCTCGCCATCCTGACGAACTGGATCGGCAACCGCTATTGGGCGTTCTCCGGTCAGCGGCAGGAGAATGCCGCCCGCGAGGGCGTCGAGTTCTTCGCGGTCAGCCTCGCGACGGGGACGGGGATCCCGCTCGCGTGCGTCTGGGTCTCCCATTACCTGCTCGGGATGCAGAATCCCGTCGCCGACAACATCTCCGCCAACATCGTCGGTCTCGCCATCGGGATGCTCTTCCGCTTCGCGCTCTACCGCTGGTGGGTCTTCGCCCCCGCCCGCCGCACGCGCCCGCGCGCACGCCGGTCGGCGCCTGCCACGATCACCGGTTCGACGCTAGCGACTGCCCCAGATCGTGGTCTCGTCGGTGACTGACTCCGACTGCTGACGGCGGACGGCGACGACCGTCTGCGAGTGGTCCATCAGCTCGGACAGCGCGCGCTGCACCTGGTCGGCCTTCGGCACGTCCTTGAGCACGACCGGGTGGTCGAGCCCCGAGTTGATCAGCACATCCCCCGAGCGGAATGCGCTCTGCAGCCAGGTCCGCCGGACGCTCACGTCATAGCCGCGGCTGTGCAGCAGCTCCTGCCGGACCCGGATGAAGAACCCGTGCCGGATGATGAGCCGACGCGTCGTGATGGTGTAGCGGCGGCTGAGCCACGCCGCCAGCGGAAGCAGGAAGAGGAGCAGCAGCACGGCAGCAGCGGCCGACCACAGCAGCACGATCTCCCACACCTCGTCGAGGCGGCCGGCGAAGAAGCCGACCGCTCCGGCGGCCGCGATCAAGACGAGGCTCGGCAAGAAGAGGCGCCGGGCGTTGGTCCGCAGCCGGGCGATGACGCGCTCGGGCGGCTGGGCGGGCTGCGCGGAGGTCCCGTCCCGGGTGCTGCTCATGCTCCATTAATACCGCAGGTGCGTCACGTCGCCCGCCGCCACCGCGGTGCGGCCCGCATCCGACTCCACGATCAGGCGGCCGCCCTCGTCGATGCCGACGGCGGTTCCGAGGAGGTCGTCGCCAGACGGAAGCATGACGCGCACGGCGCGCCCTACGGTGTGGCACGCCTCCACGACCTCGTCGCGCAGCGCGCTGCGGACGGGGTCGCCGCCCGCCGACAGGAACTCGCGGTAGACCGTGCTGAGCTGGATGAGGTACGCCGAGAGCACGGCGTCCGCATCCACGTCCTCGGCTCCCGCGAGCGCGAGGGACGTGGAGGTCTCGGTCGGGAGCTGCTCCCGCGTCTGCGCCAGGTTGACGCCGGCGCCGATGATCAGCCCCGAGAGGCCGGGCAGCAGCTCGGCCAGGATGCCGCACACCTTGTCGCCCTCGATCAGGACGTCATTGGGCCACTTCACCTGCACGCCGCCTGGCACCAGCGGTCCGAGCGCCCGGCTCATCGCAAGCCCGGCGAGCAGGGGGAACCAGCCGTACGCCGCCGACGGGAGCCCGACCGGCTTGAGCAGCACCGAGATGGCGAGCGAAGTGCCGGGCGGGGTGACCCACTCCCGGCCCAGGCGGCCGCGTCCCCCGGTCTGGTTGTCGGTGACCAGGACGGCGAGATCGGGGAGATCGCCTGCGCGCTCCCGGATGACGTCGTTGGTCGAACCCGCCTCGGGCAGGACCTCGAGCACGGGGACGATGGCACGGCTGCGTCGGAACTCCACGCGCCCAGTCTGTCGCACTGCGCCTGTTCCCCCAGTGCGGGCGGCCGGATTTGTAGGATTTCGTCAACGGCATGCCTATTCCACTGGCCGGTAGAGTGAACGGCGTGACCGACACCGAAGACCGTCAGACCGACCGGCTCCCCGACCTGACCACCACCGCCGGCAAGCTCGCCGACCTGAAGGAACGGTTCCACGAGGCCGTCACCGCGAGCGGGCAGGCCGCGATCGAGAAGCAGCACGCGAAGGGCAAGCTGACCGCGCGCGAGCGCATCGACCTGCTGCTCGACCACGGCTCCTTCGTCGAGCTGGACGAGTTCGTCCGCCACCGCACGCACGCCTTCGGGATGGAGGCGAAGCGCCCATACGGAGACGCCGTCGTCACCGGTGTCGGCACCATCCACGGCCGCAACGTCGCGGTGTTCAGCCAGGACTTCACCATCTTCGGCGGCTCCCTCGGCGAGGTCGCCGGCGAGAAGATCATCAAGGTCATGGACCACGCGCTCAAGACGGGCGTGCCGATGATCGGCATCCTCGACTCCGGCGGCGCGCGCATCCAGGAGGGCGTCGTCGCTCTCGGCAAGTACGGCGAGATCTTCCGCCGCAACACCGCCGCCTCCGGCGTCATCCCGCAGATCTCCATCGTCATGGGCCCGGCGGCCGGCGGCGCGGTGTACTCCCCCGCACTGACGGACTTCGTGATCATGGTCGACAAGTCGAGCCACATGTTCGTCACCGGCCCGGATGTCATCAAGACGGTCACGGGCGAGGACGTCGGCTTCGAGGAGCTCGGCGGCGCGCTCACGCACAACAAGGTCTCCGGCGTCTCGCACTACCTGGCCAGCGATGAGGAGGACGCACTCGACTACGCGCGCACCCTGCTCAGCTACCTGCCGCAGAACAACCTGGCCGAGCTCCCCGCGTTCCAGTCGGAGCCCGAGCTCGAGATCACGGATGGCGACCGTCGCCTCAACACGGTCATCCCCGACTCCCCCAACCAGCCCTACGACGTGAAGACGATCATCGAGGGCATCGTGGACGAGGGCGAGTTCCTCGAGGTGCAGCCGCTGTTCGCGCCGAACATCGTCATCGGGTTCGCCCGGGTGGAGGGGCGCTCGGTCGGCATCGTCGCCAACCAGCCCAGCGCGATGGCCGGCACGCTGAACATCGACGCCGGCGAGAAGGCGTCGCGGTTCGTGCGCTTCTGCGACGCGTTCGGCATCCCGATCCTGACCCTCGTGGACGTGCCCGGCTACCTGCCCGGAACCGACCAGGAGTGGACGGGCGTCATCCGGCGCGGCGCGAAGCTGCTGTACGCGTACGCCGAGGCCACCGTGCCGCTGGTCACGATCATCACGCGCAAGGCGTACGGCGGTGCCTACATCGTCATGGGCTCCAAGCAGCTCGGCGCCGACATCAACCTGGCCTGGCCGACCGCGGAGATCGCGGTCATGGGTGGCCAGGGTGCGGTCAACATCCTGTACCGCGGTGAGATCAAGCGCGCAGAGGAGGCCGGCGAGGACGTCGCGGCCGTGCGGACCAAGCTCGCGAACGAGTACACGTACAACGTGGCCAGCCCGTTCCTCGCGGCCGAGCGGGGCGAGCTCGACGGTGTGATCGAGCCGGCGGCGACGCGCGTGTCGGTCATCAAGGCGCTTCGGGCGCTCCGCACCAAGCGGGCGTCGCTGCCGCCGAAGAAGCACGGGAACATCCCCCTGTGAGCGGCGCGCACGCGGCGGATGCTGCTCCCGACTCGCCGCTGGACCCGTCCCAGCTCCGGTTCCTCACACCCGGTGTGACACCGGAGGAGGTGGCGGCCGTCACCGCGGTGCTCGCCGCCGCTGCCGCCGAGCAGCTGGCCGCAGCGAAGGAGGCGCAGGCGGAACAGGGCCCGGATGCGTGGGCGCGGACGCAGCGCGCGCTCCGCGGCGAACTCCGGCCGGGGGCCGGCGCCTGGCGGTCGTTCTCGGGCTGACCCGGGGCGGTTGTACCCCGGGGGGCGTGTCCCCCGAAAACGGGACGCGCGTCATCTCGCGGGTGCGCCCTGAACGGGGGTCGTGAAGTGTCCCCCAAGTGTCCTCCAAAATGACGACTATGTATTTTCTGGGAGTCCGACCACTATAGAGATTGCTAGGTGTCTCTCCTCGTGAGTCACACCGCCAATCACTCGCCGACTAGGGTAAGCGGGCGAGTGCTTTGGGGGCGAGTCAGGGCGATATTCGGGTTGTCGCCCTGACTCGGGGTTTGAAAAGGGGCCGACAATTCGGGTGTCGGCCCCTTTCCCCTCGTTAAGGGCCGCACTTTCGTGCGGCATCCGTGACGAATCGCGCCCGAGTTCGTGGAGCGCGGGCGTCAGGCGACGGGACGCGGGATCTCCAGCCAGAGGTCGACCTCGTCGTCCTCCGACTCCGCCCCGAGCGCGTTCGCCGCGCCGTCGTCCGACATGCGCAGGCCCACCACCGTGACGGCCGTCTTCGACGAACGGGGCACGGTGCGAACGATCAGCTTGTCCGTGGTCGTCCCCCGGATCGCCTCCGCGAGACGCCGCAGCACCGCCTCCAGCCCGCGCTGGTCCAGGTCGTCGATGCCGCCCTCGTCGAGCAGGCTGACCACCACGCCGCGGCGGCGCGCATCCATGACCTCGCGGCGCACGTCGTCGTTGAGCAGGCGCCTGCCGCGGATCTCGTCGCGGATGGCGCCCTCCAGGTAGCGGCACTCGCGTCGCTCGCCCTCCGTGAGGTCTCCGCCGCGTCGGACGATCTCGGCGAGCATCGGCGCGGCCACGCGGTACGTCTGTCGCAGGCGCAGCTGCCGCTCCATCACGTGCGCCTCCTGCGCCGCCTGCCACTCCGTCGCCTCGCGCTCGGCCCGCGCGAACTGCAGCGCATCCCGCCCTGCCTTCGCCAGCGAGCCGGAGATGACGACCGCGACACCCACCCAGACGACCGAGCCGATCACGCCCAGCCCGGCGAGCGCCCCCAGCCCCGCCCAGACCACCGTCTGCACGGCGAGGAAGCCGACTCCCACCCACGCCACGATCTGCTGGCGACGGACAGCGCAGATGGTCATGAGGGTGCCGACCGCGGCGACGTACCAAGTGGCGTAGCCGTTGTCCTTCGCCGGATCGAGCTGGCTCGTCACGAGGATGGTCGCGACGATGCTCACCGCGAGGTCGAACGCTGCGAGCCAGAGCGGCATCTTCGTCGGGCTGGTCGGCCACAGGCTGACGACCGTCGCGATGCCGTACAGCACCATCGCCACGACGGCCGGCCCCGGGGTCGCGGGCGTCGACAGCGACGACAGCGCGAGGAACAGGTGATACGCCGAGAAGAGCGCCCCGAGGCTGAGGAAGAGGACGCGGTTGAGAGTGATCACTCGGCCGCCTCCGTCGCCGCGGCCGGGGCCAGCGGGTCGTGCAGAGCGGTCGCGGCGGAGGTTGCGCCCAGCGCGTTGTGGTCGGCCGACGGCCAGAGGATGGTCACGGTCGTCCCCACGCCCGGCTCGGACTCGATGCGGGCCCGGCCGCCGACCTTGGCGATCCGGTCCCGGATGCTGATCCGCAGTCCCAGCCGCTCCGCCGGCACCTCGGACTCGGTGAAGCCGCGACCGTCGTCGCTCACGACGACCTCCACGGTCGCCGCCGGGCCGCCGCCGCGGATCGAGACATCGCGGCGGACGTCCGGCCCGCCGGCGTGCTGCATGCTGTTCACCATCGCCTGGACGGTCGCCGAGTAGACGGCCTCGGCGACGTTCACCGGCAGGGTGTGCACTTCGACGTCCCGCACCTCGACGGCGAACGGGGACGAGAACGCGTTGGCGGCCGTCACCAGGCGCTCCGTCAGGCGGTCGAGGCCGACCGCCGACTGGTCCTCCGGCGTGGCCGCCTCTGCGGCGTGGAGGTGCCCGATCGCGTCCGCGGCCATGGCCGCGGCGAGCTCCTTCTGCTCGGTCGTCCGCGCCGACGCGGCGGAGAGGAGGGTGGTGAGGACGCTGTCGTGGACGATCGCATCCACCTGGACGCGCTCCACCTCTGTCGCGTGCTGGCGGACCGCATTGGCGTACCGGGCGAGCGCCTGGCTCTGCGCAGTGTCGACCGCGCTGGACGCCTGCCGCATCATCGCGATGATGGCGAGGATGACGCCGCCGAGGATGATCGCGTAGATGGTGTCGAGCGCGGCGAGCTCGAAGCCCGCGCCGCCGCCCGGCGGAAGGGCGCGGACGACGCCGTACGCGATCGGCGCGATGAACGTGTAGGCGATCGCCAGCCAGAGCGGATACGCCACCGCCGCGAAGGCGGTGAAGACCGAGCACAGGAACCAGACCCACGGCTTGTCGGTCCCGAAGGCGCCCGGGTCGGAGACGAACAGCGGCCAGGTGACGATCGCGGCGAGATAGACGACGGGGAGCACGGCCATCGCGGTTTTCACACCGCGCTGGACGATCGCGAGGATGACGGTGAGCGCGAGGCCGCCGAAGACGAGGATCATCCACACGGCGCCCCACGGCTCGCGCAGGTCGTGCAGCTGCCCGAGCGCGGTCGGCAGTGTCTGGAGCCCGAACACGAGGCCGAAGGCGGAGACGGTGCGGTCAGCGATGCGCTCGATGCGTGCGCGGCTGAGCGGGTTGCGGGGTTTGGCCGACTCGAGGTGCAGCCCGGGGCGCACCCCGCTAGGAACGCTCATTGCCTGTCTCCGGGTCGAGCCCCGGGAGGATGCCGTCCTCCACCGCGCGGCGGAGGAGATCCACCTTGGTGGGTGCCGGCCGGCCGACCTCGACGTACTTGACCCGGATGCGGTCGAGGTACTCCCGGGCCGTCGAGTTGGCGATGCCGAGCTGCGCCGCGACCGCCTTGAGCGGGAGGCCGGACGCGTAGAGGTGCAGCACGTCGCGCTCGCGGCGCCCGAGCTGGGCCTTCGCGAAGTCGCTGTCCGCGTCGATCGCGGTTGCCCACTCCAGGTTGTTGAGCACGTCTCCGCGGGCGACGGTGGCGATGGCGCTGATCACGGTGGTCGTCGGGGAGGACTTCGGGATGACGCCGGCGGCGCCGGCGGCCAGCGCCTCGCGGACGCTGGCGACGCGGTCGGCGATGCTGTGCACGAGCACGGCCGCGCCCGTCGCCTGGGCGCGCTTGACGTTCTCGGTGACCTTCGATCCGTCGCCGAGCGAGAGGTCGAGGACCACGACGTCGCACTCCTGCGAACCCAGCTGGGACACGAAGTCGTCCACTGTCGGAGCGGTGACGACAACGTCGTATCCCGCGTCCTGACAGGCCGCCTTCAGCCCCAGGCGCACCGACTCGTGATCGTCGACGATTGCCACCCGCACCATGGAGACCATCGTAGGGGGTGAATGCATTTCGTCGCGTTCCGCGGTCAGCGCGTCAGCGTGGCGACGGCCTCGACGTGGTGCGTGTTCGGGAACAGGTCGAACGCGCGCATCCCGCGCAGCTCGTAGCCGTGGCCGGCGAAGAACGCGAGGTCGCGGGCGAGGGCCACCGGGTCGCAGGCGACGTAGACGACCTGCGCCGGCGTCAGTGACGAGATCGCATCCACGACCTCGCGTCCGGCGCCCGAACGCGGCGGGTCGAGCACGACCGTGGCGGCCCGGAGCCGGGCGCGCTCCGCGGCGGACGCGTCGGCGGCGACCCGGGCGATGTAGCGCTCGACGCGGTCGGTGATCGCGGAGGCCCCCACCCAGTCGGCGAGGTTCTCGGCGGCGTCGTCGGTGGCCGCTTCGCTGCTCTCGACGGAGGTGATGCGGAGGGTGGAGCCGAACCGGTCCCCCAACGCCGCGGCGAGGAGGCCGACGCCCCCGTACAGGTCGAGGTTGGCCGCGCGCGGGTCGAACAGCGCCTCGTCGACGGCCGACTGCACGGCCGCGGTGAGGGTCTGCGCGGCGGCGCGGTGCACCTGCCAGAAGCCGCGGGCGTCGAGACGGAACTCGCGGTCGCCGACGCGCTCCCGGATCGGGACGGGCCGACGCTGAGGGCGGGACCGCGGTGCTCGGGTGGATGCCCGGTTGCGGCCGCGACCGCCGCCCGCGCCGCGGTTGCCGCTCGGACGCTCGGGAGCGTCGTTGACGAGGACGTGCGACGTTCCGAGGCCGGTCGCCACCACATCCACCGACTCCGCGCCGGGGAACAACTGCCCGAACGGCGTGGCCTCCTGGACGGGTTCGGTCGCGAGCGGGAGGTCGTTCACCGGGATGACGGTGTGCGAACGCGGCGCGAACGGGCCGATGCGACCCTGCCGGTCGACCTGCAGGCGGACGCGCGTGCGCCATCCTGTGCCGTCCGCGCTCTCACCGGCGACCGGCTCGACGACCACCCGGCCGCCGTCGACGCCTGCCGTGGCCAGGGCCTCCGGCGACAGCTTCGCGGTGCGGGTGAGCGCGTCCTCGATCACCTGCCGCTTCAGCTCCCGCTGGTGGTCCAGCCGGATGTGCCCGAATTCCGCGCCTCCCGCGCGCTGCGCCGGCGGACGCTCGATGCCCGCGGCGGCCCACACGTGCGGCTGGCGCTCCTGCGCCGCCTCCAGCACCTCCAGGACCTCGCCGCGCCAGAACCGCTCGTGCCGCGTGTCGCCGATGCGGGCGCGTACCCGCTCGCCCGGCATCGTGTCGGGCACGAAGACGACGCGCCCTTCGTGCCGTGCGACGAACACGCCGCCATGGGCGACGTTGGTAATGTCGAGCTCGACCTCGTGCTGCGCGAGGTCTCCCTCATCGTTCTGGGGCATCCTTCGAGCATTCCACAGGTGACCATGCGCCTCTACCTCGCCTCCACGTCCCCGGCCCGGCTCGCCCTGCTGCGTGCCGCCGGTGTCGAGCCCGTCGTCGTGCCGTCGCACGTCGACGAGCCGGCCGCCGTCGCCGCGGCCGAGGCGGAGCACGGCCCGCTGGATGCGGACGCGATGGTGCAGCTGCTCGCCCGGCTCAAGGCGGAGGCCGTGCGCGGCACCCTCGACGGCGAACCGCTCGACGGCCTCATCTTCGGCGGGGACTCGGCGTTCGCGATCGACGGCGCCATCCACGGCAAGCCGCACCTGCCCGGGGTCGCGCGCGATCGCTGGCTGCAGCAGCGCGGCCGCACAGGCGTGCTCCACTCCGGTCACTGGCTCATCGACCACCGGAACGGTCGCGAGAACGCCGCAGCCGGAGCCGTCGCCACCGCCGCGGTGACCTTCGCCGACGTGACCGATGCCGAGATCGACGCCTACGTGGCCAGCGGTGAGCCGCTGGAGGTCGCCGGAGCCTTCACGATCGACAGCCTCGGCGGACCGTTCATCACGCGTGTCGAGGGCGACCCGAGCACCGTGGTGGGCCTCTCCCTGTCGACCCTGCGCGCCCTGGTTCGCGAGCTCGATGTCGAGTGGACGTCTCTGTGGAACCGGGGGCGCTGACGCTCCTCGTTGTAGGCTCCTGGAGTCTTCGGCGTCCCATTTTTGTGGGGATCGGCCAAATGTCGTTCGATATCAAGCAATAGGCTGGGGAACTGTGCCACGTATCACCAAGGTTTTGATCGCCAACCGCGGCGAGATCGCCGTCCGTGTCATCCGTGCGGCGAAGGACAGCGGTATCGCGTCCGTCGCGGTGTACGCGGACCAGGATCGCGACGCCGTCCACGTCCGTCTCGCCGATGAGGCGTATGCCCTTGACGGGACCACGAGCGCCGACACCTACCTGGTGATCGACAAGCTGCTGTCGGTCGCCCGCCGCTCGGGCGCGGACGCCGTGCATCCCGGCTACGGCTTCCTGGCCGAGAACGCCGACTTCGCCCGTGCGGTCATCGCCGCCGGCCTCACTTGGATCGGCCCGTCGCCGGAGGCCATCGAGCGCCTCGGCGACAAGGTCTCGGCGCGCCACGTCGCGGAGTAGGTGGGCGCCCCGCTGGCCCCCGGAACCCTGAACCCCGTCGCAGACGCCTCCGAGGTCCTCGACTTCGTCGATGTGTACGGCCTGCCGGTCGCGATCAAGGCGGCTTTCGGCGGTGGCGGGCGCGGCCTCAAGGTCGCCCGCACCCGCGAGGAGGTCCCCGAGCTCTTCGATTCGGCTACGCGCGAGGCGATCGCTGCGTTCGGCCGCGGCGAGTGCTTCGTCGAGAAGTACCTCGACCAGCCGCGTCACGTCGAGACGCAGTGCCTGGCCGACGCCTACGGCAACGTGGTCGTCGTCTCCACCCGCGATTGCTCGCTGCAGCGCCGCCACCAGAAGCTCGTCGAGGAGGCGCCCGCGCCGTTCCTGACGCCGGAGCAGATGGAGAAGCTGTACTCGTCGTCGAAGGTGATCCTCAAGGAGGTCGGCTACCAGGGCGCCGGCACCTGCGAGTTCCTTATCGGCAAGGACGGCACGGTCTCGTTCCTCGAGGTCAACACCCGCCTTCAGGTCGAGCACCCGGTCTCCGAGGAGGTCACCGGCATCGACCTCGTCCGCGAGCAGTTCCGCCTCGCCGAGGGCGGCGAGCTGGACTACGACGACCCCGCTCCGCGCGGCCACTCGTTCGAGTTCCGCATCAACGGCGAGGACGCCGGCCGCAACTTCATCCCCTCCCCCGGCCCGGTCCACGTGTTCAAGGCTCCGGGCGGCCCGGGTGTGCGGGTCGACAGCGGCATCCAGGCGGGCGACGTCATCAGCGGCGCCTTCGACTCGATGCTCGCGAAGCTGATCGTGACCGGCTCCAGCCGCGAGGAGGCGCTGGAGCGCTCGCGCCGCGCCCTCGAGGAGTTCGAGGTCGCCGGCCTGCCGACGGTCCTCCCCTTCCACCGCGCGATCGTGCGCGACCCGGCCTTCGCCCCGCAGGACGGCGAGCCGTTCTCGGTGTACACCCGCTGGATCGAGACGGAGTGGGTCAACGAGATCGAGCCCTGGTCGGGCGAGCTCGGCGACCAGCCGGCCGCCGACCGACGCAGCAACGTCGTGGTCGAGGTCGGGGGCAAGCGCATCGAGGTGTCGCTTCCCGCCCGGCTGCTCAGCGGCGGCGGTTCGGCCGGCGCGTCCGCGGCTGCAGCCCCTGCACCGCGCCGACGCGGCGCGGCCCACAGCGTCGAGACGGCGACCGGTGACTCGGTCACCGCGCCGATGCAGGCCACCGTCGTCAAGGTCGCGGTCGCGGACGGCGACCCTGTCGTCAAGGGCGACCTCGTGCTCGTCCTCGAGGCAATGAAGATGGAGCAGCCGCTCACCGCCCACAAGGACGGCACGGTCTCCGGCATCAACGCCACGGTCGGCGAGACGGTCTCCTCCGGCCACCTCCTGCTCAACATCGTCTGACGACCGCGCCCCGCGCGCCGTCGATACGGGAGGAGTCTGCAACCCGCTCGGGTTGCAGGCTCCTCCCTTTCGCATGTCAGCCTGCCCAAGCCACACGGTCTTCCTCCGCTCTCAGCACGGCCAACATGCCCTCGACGGCCCTCACGGCAGCATCAGGATCGTCGAGGATCTGACGGGCGGCCAGCCGGAGCCGCCGCATGCCACGCAGCGCGAGCGCGGTGTCCCGTGCGCGATCGCGCTCGAACGCACGGCCGTCCCGATGGAAGGCGAACCCGTCGACCTCGACGAAGAGCACCCCGTCGATCCGCAGGTCGACGCGACCCACCCCCGGGACCTGCAGTTGCTGCTCGACCCGGTGACCGCGACATTCGAGGCACTGACGCAGGATGGACTCGACTCCGGAGTCCGAGCCGGGTCGCGCGCGTCGAGCAAGCAGACGCGATGCCTGCCGCTCTCCCGTAAAAATGCGTTCGAGGCCATATGGCGAGACGCGGCCGGACGCCAACGCCGTGTCGAGCACCGCGATCGCCGTGACGCTGTCGGCGCAGCGCACAACCGTGCGAAGGCAGTCGGCGAATGAGACGCGCCAGATCTCGGGATGTTCGGAAGCGCGTCGCCAATGGCGGACGATACCCGCATCGGCCCTCCCCGATCGTCCTGCGTGGGGAGGCACGACGAGGTGGACACGGTCATCGCTTCCTCCCCACAGGCCGTAGCTTCGCGCGGCCGACAAACAGGACAGCCGCGAGCCGCTGGACACAGCGACCTGCGTCGGCCGCCCCGCCGACGGCGACGTGTAGCGCCCATTGCGCGGGCGCAGCAGCGCCCCCGAGGCGACGGCGGCGGTCAGCTCGCGCTGCGTCACCCCCGTCGCGCGGAGCTGGTGCGCTGAGGCCGCGCCTCCCCAGCGCTCGAGGTGTTTCATCCAGGTCATGAATCCATCGTCGCGAGTGGCAAGCGGCAACGAGCGCCGTGATCGAGATCGGTGGAGAAGTGCCCGCTCGCGCGTGCTGTGGACAGGTTTGAAAGGGAGGAGGTAGCTGCTGACACGCCGGTGATCGCTTCAGAACGGAGGAGATCCACCGCGGTGGCGGCCCGATGTCCTCCGTTTGCGACGCTCGAGGATGGTGGGGGCGATGGGGGCGGCGCGGGACGGTGGGGGCCGGGAGACGGGATGCGGGTGCCGCGGAACGGATCGGGCGTCGGGGCGGCGTGCGGGGACGGCGGGACGGGGCCTGCGTCAGCCCGTGGCTTCGCTCGGGTCGCCCTTGAGGTCGATGCTGATCTCGTCCGCGTCGAGGTTGGTGAGGGCTCCCGCGAGCACGTCGGCGCTGAAGGTTCCGTCGTCGCGTGCGTCGAGGAGGGCATCGCGCTGGGCGCGCAGCCGGGCGAGGCGGGCGGCCTTGTGCTCGGCGAAGGCCTCCGGCGTGCGCTCGGTCGTGGACGGCAGCGGGACGGACTTCCCCGCCTCGTACAGGAGCTCCATCAGCCGACGGCGCTCCTCCTTCTCGGCCTGGGGGTCGGCCGGGGCCGGCTTCACCAGTCGCAGGACGAAGCCCAGCGTGCCGCCCTGAAGCAGGAGCGACCCTGCGGCGATGAGGAAGGCGATGAGCACCAGCACCGAGCGGCCCGGGGTGTCCTGCGGCAGAGACTGAGCGGCCGCCACGGTCACGGCTCCCCGCATCCCGGCCCACACCACGATCGCACCCTCGCGCCAGCCGAGCGGTGCGCCGGTGAAGTACTCGATGTCGGCGATCAGGCGCCGCAGCCGGGTGCCGAACCGTGCGAGGTTCTCGGCGGTCGGGACGCCGCGGCGGGCGAGGCGGCGACGCCGGCGCTCGGCCTGCTTCGGCGAGATCGGCCGCCCGGTCCGCGGGTCGGTGGGCACCGCGGGCACCGCAACGGGGGATGCTGTTTCGGCTCCGGCCGCTTCCGCCGCCTCGCCGGCACCGGCCGGGTCGTCGCCGGTGGTG
>JAEWJG010000131.1 GCA_023386675.1 Actinomycetes bacterium | reverse complement strand
ACCGTGCACTCTGCGCGGACTCGACGGTGGGTCGGAGGGTCCGTGGTCCGTGGGTCAGACGGGGGTGGAGTCGGGAGCGGGCGCGGCGGGAGCCGTGGGGGTGGCGCGGTGGGCGCGCAGGAGCTCCGCGACGCGGATGGCGTCGCCCTCCGGCGCGTTCGAGTTGCGGTCGGGGCGCGCGATGAAGAGGTACAGGAGTCCTGCACCCGCGACGATCCCGAGCCCGATCAGCACGATCCAGTCGTTGAACACGTTCCCCGTGTTCGTCGGCCAGGCCAGCAGGATCATGGCGAACACGCCGTACGCCAACGCCAGGATGTTGATCACCAGCCCTGCACCGCCGAGGCTGAACGGCCCGGCCGGCCGCCAGCCCTTCAGCCGCTGCCGCAGCGACGCGAGCACCACGGACTGGAACGCCACGTAGATCCCGAGCACCGCGAACGCCGTCACCTGGGTGATCAGCCCGTCGGGCCCGACGTACACGATCAGGCTGATGATGACAGGGATGCTGCACGCCACGATCAGCGCGTTGACCGGCACCTTCGTGCGCGGCGACACCTTCGACAGCCACCGGTGCGCCGGGACCATCCCGTCGCGCGCGAACGAGAACAGCAGCCGGCTCGCCGCGGCCTGCAGGCTGAGCACGCACGACAGGAACGCGGTCACCGCGACGACCAGGAAGATCTTCGCCCCGACCGTGCCGAGCGCCGATTGCAGGATCTCGGGAATGGGGTCCACATCCTTGCCCGCGGCGATCTTCTCGAGGTCCGGCGCAGCAAGCACGTAGCCGCCGAACGCGAACAGCGCGGAGACGCCGCCGACGAGGATCGTCATCATCATGGCCTTCGGGATGCGACGCGCCGGATCAGCGACCTCCTCGGCCACGTCGCCGCACGCCTCGAACCCGTAGAACAGGAACAGGCCGGCGAGCGCGGCGCCGAGGAACGCGGCGACGTACGACCCGTTGCCCTGCACGCCCATCGTGTCGAAGAACACCGAGAACGGGTGCTTCCGCTGGAAGATCAGCAGGTAGATCCCGACGGCGATCACGCCGATGAGCTCCGCCCCGAGACCGATCCTGGCCACGGTCGCGAGCGTCTTCGTGCCGGTGAAGTTGAGCGCGAGCGCGACGACGAGCAGCAGCACGGTCAGGCCGAGCGTGACCTCCTTGGTCGCCTCCAGCCCGAACAGGCTCGCCAGGAACCCGCTGCCGTAGGACGCGACCGCGGTGATCGTGACGATCATGGCCCACACGTAGACCCACGCGGCCATCCACGCGTACCGCCGGCCCCACAGCCGCCGCGCCCACGGGTAGATGCCGCCGTGGATGGGGTACTGCGAGACGACCTCGCCGAACACCATCGAGACCAGCAGCTGGCCGCCGCCGACGATGAAGATCCACCAGATCGAGGGCGGCCCGCCCGTGGCCATGGCCACGGCGAACAGCGAGTACACGCCCACGAGGGGCGACAGGTAGGTGAACCCGAGGGCGAAGTTCGCCCACAGGGTCATCGACCGGTTGAAGGAGTCCTCGTACCCGAGGACGGCGAGGTGCTCGCCGTCCCCGAGGTGCGCGGACGAAGGTTCCTGAGACATCCGATGCCTTCCACTACGGTGCCGCACGTCGATGTGCGTGGAGGCAGCGTAGCGGAGACGGAGACCGAATACCTATAGGACAGGATGATTCACTCGCCGATGTACGACATGACGTGCTTGATCCGGGTGTAGTCGTCGAAGCCGTACTGCGAGAGGTCCTTGCCGTAGCCGGAGTGCTTGAACCCGCCGTGCGGCATCTCGGCGACGATCGGGATGTGCGTGTTGATCCACACGCAGCCGAAGTCGAGGCCCTTGGCGAAGCGCATCGCGCGGCCGTGGTCCTTCGTCCATACGCTCGACGCCAGGCCGTACTTCACGCCGTTGGCGTTCGCGAGCGCCTCCGCCTCTGTCGAGAACCGCTGCACGGTCTGCACGGGGCCGAAGATCTCGTTCTGCACCGCCTCGTCGTCCTGCCGGAGGCCGGACACGATCGTCGCCTCCCAGAAGTAGCCCCGCTCTCCCTGCCGCCGTCCGCCGGTCTCGACCGTCGCGTGATCCGGCAGCCGGTCGACGAATCCCGAGACCTGCGCCAGCTGGTTCGCGTTGTTGAGCGCGCCGTACAGGATGCCGTCCTCGCGCGGCGCGCCGGTGCGGGCGTTCCCGCGGGCGTACTCGGCGAGTGCGGCCACGAACTCGTCGTGGACGCCGTCCTGCACCAGCAGACGGGTGGCCGCGGTGCAGTCCTGGCCCGCGTTGAAGTACCCGGCCGCGACGATGCCCTCGACGGCCTTCTGGATGTCCGCGTCGTCGAACACGATCACCGGCGCCTTTCCGCCGAGCTCCAGGTGCACCCGCTTGAGGTCGAAGGACGCGGCGCGCGCCACCTCCATCCCGGCCCGCACCGAGCCGGTGATCGAGATCAGCTGCGGGATGGGGTCGGCGGTCATCGCAGCGCCGGTGGTCCGGTCGCCCAGGACCACGTTGAGCACGCCGGCCGGAAGGAACTCGGCTGCGACCTCCGCCAGCAGCAGGGTCGACAGCGGGGTGGTGTCCGACGGCTTCAGCACGGTCGTGTTCCCGGCGGCGAGGGCCGGCGCGAACTTCCAGACCGCCATGTTGAGCGGGTAGTTCCAGGGCGTGACCTGGCCGACGACGCCGATCGGCTCGCGGCGGATGAACGAGGTGTGGTCCTTCATGTACTCGCCGGCCGAGCGCCCCTCCAGGTTGCGCGCGGCTCCGGCGAAGAAGCGGATCTGGTCCACCGACAGCAGGATCTCGTCGTCCACCAGCGTGGCGCGCGGCTTGCCCGTGTCCTGCGACTCCAGGTCGGCGAACTCCTCCGCGCGCTCCTCCATCGCATCCGCGATGCGGAACAGCGCGAGCTGCCGCTCGGCGGGAGTCGTCTCGCCCCAGACGGCGAAAGCGGCCTCCGCCGCGCGGTACGCCTCCGCCACGTCCTCGGCCGTCGAGACGGGCACCGTGCCGTAGACCTCCTCGGTCGCGGGATCGACCAGCTCGATGCAGTCAGAGCCGCGCGCATCCACGTGCCGGCCGCCGACGAAGTTCCGGAGTTCGGGTGTGTTCATGCCCGCAGCCTACTGATTTCGTCAGCGAAAGCGGTAGATCGGTGCGGAATCGCTTGCCAGGTCCCACATCCGCTGACAGAATCGGTCCATGAGTACCCCTCGGGCAACGAACGGCCAGAGAGCTGCGACCATCGACGACGTCTCCAAGGCGATCATCGAGCAGTTGCAGGTCGACGGCCGCAAGTCGTACGCGGAGATCGGCAAGGCCGTCGGTCTCAGCGAGGCGGCGGTGCGCCAGCGCGTGCAGAAGCTGACCGAGTCGGGTGTGATGCAGATCGTGGCCGTGACCGACCCGATGCAGCTCGGCTTCTACCGCCAGGCGATGATCGGCGTGCGCTGCACGGGCGACACGCGTGCGGTCGCCGACAAGCTGGCGGCCATGCCGGACGTGGACTATGTGGTGCTGACCGCCGGCACCTTCGACATCCTCGCCGAGGTGGTGTGCGAGAACGACCTCGACCTCATCACGATGCTCAACTCCGAGATCCGGACGCTGGAGGGCGTGCTCTCCACCGAGACGTTCGTCTATCTCAAACTCCACAAACAGTTCTACAACTGGGGAACGCGATAACCATGACGACAACCGTAGAAACCTTCGGCGAGCCCATCACACCCGATGAGGCGGACCTGCAGGCGAAGGCCCGGGATCACCTGTGGATGCACTTCGCCCGCCAGTCGGTGATGGAGGAGGGCCACGGCGTCCCCATCATCACCAAGGGCGAGGGCCACCACATCTGGGACGACCACGGCAAGCGCTACATCGACGGCCTCTCCGGGCTGTTCGTGGTGAACGCGGGCCACGGGCGGAAGCGCCTCGCCGAGGCCGCTGCGAAGCAGGCGGAGGAGCTCGCGTTCTTCCCGATCTGGTCGTACGCCCACCCCAACGCCATCCGGCTGGCCGACCGGCTCGCGTCCTACGCGCCCGGCGACCTCAACCGCGTGTTCTTCTCCACCGGCGGCGGCGAGGCGGTCGAGACCGCGTTCAAGCTCGCGAAGTACTACTGGAAGCTGCAGGGCAAGCCGACCAAGCACAAGGTGCTGTCCCGCGCGGTCGCCTATCACGGCACCCCGCAGGGCGCGCTCGCGATCACGGGCATCCCCGCGATGAAGGAGATGTTCGAGCCGCTGACCCCCGGCGGGTTCCGCGTTCCGAACACGAACTTCTACCGCGCCGACGAGATGGGCGCCCCGAGCGACGACATCGAGGCCTTCGGCGTCTGGGCGGCGAACCGCATCGAGGAGATGATCCAGTTCGAGGGTCCGGACACCGTCGCCGCGATCTTCCTCGAGCCGGTGCAGAACTCGGGTGGCTGCTTCCCGCCGCCTCCCGGCTACTTCCAGCGTGTGCGCGAGATCTGCGACAAGTACGACGTGCTCATGGTCAGCGACGAGGTCATCTGCGCCTTCGGCCGCATCGGCCACATGTTCGCCTGCGACGAGTACGGCTACGTACCGGACATGATCACCTGCGCCAAGGCGATGACCAGCGGGTACTCCCCCATCGGCGCGACCATCATCAGCGACCGCCTCTACGAGCCCTTCAAGCACGGCAACACGTCGTTCTACCACGGCTACACGTTCGGCGGTCACCCGGTCTCGGCCGCGGTGGCGATGGAGAACCTCGACATCTTCGAGGAGGAGGGCCTCAACGAGCGCGTCCGCGAGAACTCGCCGCTCTTCCGCGCCGAGCTCGAGAAGCTGCTCGACCTGCCGATCGTCGGCGACGTGCGCGGTGCCGGCTACTTCTTCGGCATCGAGCTGGTGAAGGACAAGAACACCAAGGAGACCTTCGACGACGACGAGGCGGAGCGCCTGCTCCGCGGCTTCCTCTCGAAGGCGCTGTTCGACGCCGGCCTGTACTGCCGCGCCGACGACCGTGGAGACCCCGTCGTGCAGCTCGCGCCGCCGCTCACGATCGGCCCCGCCGAGTTCACCGAGATCCGCCAGATCCTGGAGTCGGTGCTGACGGAAGCCTCCAACCACCTGTAGACCCCCAAAGAGCGAATCCGGGGCCGCGCATCGCGGCCCCGGATTCGTGCATCCGGACCCTGGAGGAACGATGGACTACCGCGAGGTCGGCTTCTGGTTCGACTCGATCGCCGAGCAGGAGGACGGCTTCCGTCCACGCCCCGGCCTGGATGCCGACACCTCGGTGGATGTGGCGATCGTCGGCGCCGGCCTCACCGGCCTGTGGACCGCTTACTACCTCCAGGAGCGCGACCCGTCGCTGCGCATCCTGCTGCTGGAGAAGGAGGTCGCCGGCTTCGGTGCCTCCGGCCGCAACGGCGGCTGGTGCTCCGCGCTGTTCCCGTGGTCGGCCTCCAAGCTGGAGAAGCGGTACGGCTTCGACGCGGCCGTCGCGACCCGGCGGGCGATGGTCGGCACCGTGGACGAGGTGGGCCGGGTCGCCGAGGCCGAAGGTCTCGACATCGACTACGCCCGTGGCGGCACCGTCACCTTCGCCCGCTCGAAGCCGCAGGTCGCCGCGGCGCGTGGAGAGTTCGAGGAGTCCGAGCGGTACGGCGTCGACGAGGTCGTGCTGTGGGGCACCGGGACCGTGCGCGGCCGGTTCAACGCTCCGGATGCGGTGGCCGCGACGTTCACGCCCGCGTGCGCGCGCATCCACCCGGCGAAGCTGGTGCGCGGTCTCGCCCGGGTGGTCGAGCGCCGAGGCGCGACGATCGCCGAGGGCACCGAGGTGCTGTCCTGGGAGGGCGGCACGGTCCGCGCCCGCTCCGGCGACGCCGACCGGCTGGTACGCGCCGGGACCGTGGTGAACGCGACAGAGGGATACGGCTCGCAGCTCCCCCAGGTCGGGCGCCGCATCCTGCCGCTCTACTCGCTGATGATCGCGACCGAGCCGCTGCCCGACGCCACCTGGGACCGTATCGGGATCGAGCACGGCCAGACGTTCACCGACTTCCGCAACCTCATCGTCTACGGGCAGCGGACCGCCGACAACCGGTTCGCGTTCGGCGGCCGGGGCGCGCGCTACCACCTGGGCAGCGCCATCCGCCCGGAGTACGACCGGTCGCCGCGCGTGCGCGACCACCTCGTCCACACGCTGTTCGACCTGTTCCCGGATGCGGCGGGCGCGCGGATCACGCACCACTGGGGCGGCCCGCTCGGCGTGCCGCGCGATTGGCATGCGAGCGTCGGCTACGACCAGGATGCGCGCGAGGCGTGGGCCGGCGGCTACGTCGGCGACGGCCTGAGCACCACGAACCTGGCCGGTCGCACCATCGCCGACCTGCTCACCGGCGCATCGACCGAGCTGGCCGCGCTGCCGTGGGTCGGCCACCGCTCCCCGCGCTGGGAGCCCGAGCCGCTCCGCTTCGCTGGCGCGAACGCGGGCCTGGTGGCGATGGAGTCCGCCGACCTCGAGGAGTCGGTCACCCGCCGCCCCTCCCTGGTCTCCCGCGCCCTGGGCCCTCTCCTCGGCCACTAGCCCGCGACAACAGGAAAAACGTCGCCCCGCGGATGCGGAGGCGACGTTTTTCCTGTGCTCGGAGGCTGCGGATCAGGCCTGGTTCAGGACCGCCTGCAGCTCGAGGGTGATGGTGACGTCGTCACCGAGCAGCATGCCGCCGGTCTCGAGGGCCGCGTTGTAGGTGAGGCCGAAGTCCTCGCGATTGATGGTGGTCTTCGCCGTGGCGCCGCCCTTGTAGTTGCCGTAGGGGTCGCCGCCGAAGCCGCCGAAGTCGAAGTCGAACGTGACGGGCTTGGTGATGCCGCGGAT
>JAEWJG010000091.1 GCA_023386675.1 Actinomycetes bacterium | reverse complement strand
CGAAACTGGAGTTCGCGTCCCTCGCCTCCACCGGCGGCACCGTCGGCGACCTGCTCAACGCCGCCATGGACCCCTCCATCGACTACGACGACCTCGCCGAGATCCGCGCCCTATGGCCGGGGAAACTCGTCATCAAAGGCGTGCAGAACCTGGACGATGCCAAAACGCTCACCGACCTCGGCGTCGACGGGATCGTCCTGTCGAACCACGGCGGGAGGCAGCTCGACCGGGCACCGATCCCGTTCCACCTGCTCCCCGAGGTCGCCCGCGAAGTCGGCCACCACACCGAGGTCGCGATCGACACCGGCATCATGAACGGCGCCGACATCATCGCCGCCTACGCCCTCGGCGCCAAGTTCACCCTCATCGGCCGCGCCTACCTCTACGGGCTGATGGCCGGCGGCCGCGACGGCGTGGACCGCACCATCCAGATCCTCACCGACCAACTGGTGCGCACCATGAAACTCCTCCAAGTCCGCTCCCTGGACGAACTCGGCCCCCAGCACGTCACCCAACTCACCCGCCTCCACCCCCTCCGCCGCGACGCCCGCGACGCCCGCGAAGCCGCCGAGGCCGCCGACGCCTGACGATTTGCGCCAAATCTCGGTGTCACACCCCACCATGACCGCGATTTGGCACAAATCCCACGGCCGCCCACCCGCGACCAAGACGAACATTCGTGCCGAGGAGGTGGGATGGGATGGCTCCGGAACGGCTGAGAATCGAGTCCGATACTCCGCCGATGAGCAGTCGTGCAGGAGATTCGGACGGGATCGCGCCGAATCTCCGCATCAAGGCGCGGGGTCGGCGCGGGCAGGGGCGGGCGCGCTCAGGGGAGCCGGTAGGCGGGGGGGGCGGCGCCGCCGAAGACCTCGGCGCGCGCGGCGGAGCCGAGCGACGCGACGAGGTCGCGGGCGACCGCGATCGTCTCGGCGTACGGCGTCGCGAGGGTCGAGACCGGCCAGTCGCCGCCGTACAGCATCCGGGAGGGGCCGAAGGCGGCGAGCGCGCGATCGACGTACGGGCGGAGGTCCGCGGCCATCGCACGCCCGGACGGTCCGAGCGTCGTCAGGCCGGACAGCTTCACGAACACGTTCGGCCGGCGGCCCAGCTCGTCGATCCGCCTCCCCCACTCGCCGGGCACGGCGCCGACGGGCGGCGTGCCGAGGTGATCGACCACCAACCGCAGGTCCGGCAGCTCGTCGGCGAGCGCCAGCGCGTGCTCGAGGTGACGCGGCAGCACGCCGATCACGTCGAACGCGAGCCCGCGGGAGGCGAGCATCGCGAGCGAGCGGTGCACGGCATCCTGCGCCAGCCAGTCCGGGTCCGGCTCGTCGTGGATGAGGTGCCGGATGCCGACCAGCGGCCCCGCCGCCGTCCAGCGGTCGAGCGCGTCCCCGGCCGCATCCGGCTTCAGGAGGTCGACCCAGCCGACCACGCCCGCCACGCTCGGCTGCTCGGCGGCCACGGCGAGCATGGCCGCGGTGTCCTCCGCGGTGTCCGCCGCCTGCACCAGCACCACACGGTCGACGCCCTCGGCCGCGAGCTGCGGCGCGACCTCCGCGAACGTGAAGGTGCGGTTGATCGGCTCCACCGCGTCGGACAGCCAGGAGTACGTCCCGTGGTCCAGGTCCCAGAGGTGGAGGTGCGCGTCGACCGTCATGCGGCGGCGAGGTCGAAGCGGATGAGGGTCGGCCCCTCCACCGACGGCGAGGGGATGTCCAGCACGATCGCGTCGCCGTCGCGCGCCGCGTCGACGGGTGTGCCGTCCGCGAGCCGCGCGCTCCCCGCCTGCACGGCGTCCGAGACGCCCTCGATCCGCACGGCGCCGGTCGCGCCGACGAACGCGTTGGCGACGCCCTCCGTGCGCGTCCACCGCACCCACGGCTCGTCGGAGGGACGGGCGAAGGTCGCGTCGAGCGGGCGGGAGCCGAACACGGCCTCGCCGTTGATCGCGTTCCAGGCGGCCAGGTGCTCCAGCGTCCGCCGCTGCAGGTCCGGGACGGTCCCGCGCGCCGTCAGCCCGACGTTGAGCAGGAGGTTGCCACCGCGCGAGACGATGTCGACGAACGAGGCGACCGCGTCCGGGCCGCTCAGCAGGTGCCGCTCGTCCTCCTCCGCGTTGTAGCCGAACGAGTAGCCGATGCCGCGGCAGTTCTCCCACGCGCCGACGCCCTCCACGTTCGTGCCGTTCTGGTACTCGCTGGTGCGGAAGTCCCAGTGCGTCTCGCCCCAGCGGTCGTTGGACACCCCGTCCGGGGCGGCGGCGTAGAACTCCTCGAACAGGCGCTCCATGCTGAACGGCCCGCTCGGCTTTCCGGCGTCGGGCCACTCGATGTCGCCCCAGAGCACATCCGGCCGGTACCGCTCGATGAGGTCGGCCACGTGCCCGTACGCGTACTCGGCGTAGCCGGCGTCCACCGGCCGGCGGAACGCCTGGCCGTCGTCGGTGATCGGCTCGAGGTCGGCGAAGTGCCAGTCCAGGCCGCCCGAGTAGTAGACGCCGAAGCGCAGGCCTTGGGCGCGTGCGGCGCGCTCGAAGTCGCCGATGAGGTCGCGGCGCGGGCCGCGGGCGACGGTGTTCCGGCCGTCGGTGCCGGGCGCGTCCCACAGGGTCACTCCGTCGTGGTGCTTGGTCGTCGGGACGAAGTAGCGCGCGCCGGTGCTCGCCACCAGCGCCATGAACTCTTCCGGGTCGAACTCTGCCGGGTCCCACTGGTCGAGGAAGTCGTCGTAGGGCGCTCCCCCATAGGCCTCCTGCTGGTGGTCGGCCGCCGGGCTGCCGGGGATGCGGATGGTGTTGTAGTACCACTCGGCGTACGGGTTGTGCGCGAACCAGTACTGCTTCTCGATGGTGCCCAGCTCGCCGATCGGCTCCGCCCAGGCCGGGACCGAGTACGGGCCCCAGTGCACGAAGATCCCGAGCTTGGCGTCGGTGAACCAGGCGGGCACCTCGCGCTCGAAGCGACGGTAGTTCTCCGGGCGGACGGGGTCGTCTGTGAACATGGCCACGCTGGTTCTCCTTCGTCATCGAATGGATGCCGTCCGGCATTGTGATGGACGGCCCGCATCCATATCCTATAGGCAATAGCATTCGTGCTCAATGACTCGAAGGAGAGCCCTGTGACCATCGCGCTCGACGCCCCGCCCGCCTCGTTCGTCCGGCCCACCGACTTCCGCCTGCCGGGCGGGGAATGGTTCCTCGGAGCCGGCTTCGGCCTGTTCGTGCACTGGGACCACGCCAGCCAGCAGGGCATCGAGATCTCCTGGCCGCTCGTGGGTCGTTCCATCATCCCGGGTTCCGACGGGGTCGAGGACACCGTGACGGTCGAGGAGTACCAGTCGACCGCGGCGACGTTCGACCCGGTGGAGTGGGACGCGGTGGCGCTTGCCCGGCTCGCCAAGCGCGCCGGCGCCCGGTACGTCGTCTTCACGGCCCGGCACCACGCCGGCTACGCCATGTTCCACACCGAGCACTCCGACTTCGGCATCCACCACTCGCCCTTCGGGCGCGACATCACCCGCGAGTTCGTCGAGGCGATCCGCGCCGAGGGCATCCGAGTAGGCATCTACTACAGCCTCCCCGACTGGAACCACCCCGACTACCCCGCCTTCCGGATGGAGGACCGCCCCTACGCGCTGGAGCACTGGCCCGCGGCGGGCGAACCGGCGAACGCGGGCACGCCGGTCGCCGACGACCGGCACCGCCGCTCGACCCCCGAGCAGTGGCAGCGCTACCAGCGGTACCTGCGCGGCCAGCTCACCGAGCTGCTGACCGGGTACGGCACGATCGACCTGCTGTGGTTCGACGGCGAGTGGGAGCGGTCGGAGGAGGAGTGGGACAGCGCGGGGCTGCGCAGCCTCATCAAGTCCCTTCAGCCCGACGTCGTCATCAACGACCGGCTGCTCGGCCAGGGCGACTACAAGACGCCCGAGCAGGGCTTCCCGGTGACGGCCCCGGACGGGCCGTGGGAGCTGTGCATGACCATCGGCCAGATGTGGGCGTGGCGTCCGGGCGACACCAAGAGCAAGAGCACGACCTCCCTTGTCACGACGCTGATCGAGGTCGCGAGCCGCGGAGGCAACCTCCTGCTCAACATCGGCCCGAAGGGCGGCGGCAGCCTCAACGAGTCCCAGGTGCGCACCCTCGAGGAGATCGGCGCGTGGATGGACGTGCACGCCGAGAGCGTCGTCGGCGTCTCCCCCACGGTCGGCGTCGACTACTACGGTCCGTCCACCGCACGACCCGGGACGCTGTACCTGCACCTGGTGATGCGTCCGCTCGAAGAGGTCGTCGTGCGCGGCATCCCGGTCGGGCGAGTCTCGCGTGTGCGCCTGCTGGCGACCGGTGAGGAGCTGCCCTTCGAGGTCAACCTCGAGGTGCACGAGCAGCCCGCGCCGGGCGTCGACCCGCTGGGCGAGCTCCACATCCCGGCCCCTCAGGCGTCCGGTGCGGTGATCGACGTGATGGCAGTCGATTTCGCTTGACCGCGGAAGTGCACTCGTTCTAAGCTCGCCACGGAACCTATATCGTAGACCCTATAGGATCTGCACCACCCGAAACGCGTGAATCCAACGGAGGAGGCACAGCACGTGACATCACGAAGCAAGCGCAGGGCGGCCCGGATCGGAACCGCGATCCTGGTCACAGGCGCCCTCACCGCACTGGCCGGCTGCGCCGGCGGAGGCGGGGGCGACGCCAAAGGCGGCCCGATCAGCATGTACACCTGGGTGAGCAGTCAGAGCGACCGCGACCAGTGGCAGGCGTTCATCGACCTCGGCAAGAAGGTCGACCCGAGCCTCGACGTCACCATCGAGGGACCGAGCTTCAACGACTACTGGACCAAGGTGAAGACCCGCCTCAGCGGCTCCAACCCGCCCTGCCTGCTCACCACGCAGGCCGCGCGCGCCCAGGAGCTGTCGGGGCTGCTCATGCCGCTCGACGACCTGATCAAGAAGTACAAGCTCGACACGTCGGCGTTCGATGCGTCCATGCTCAAGGGCATGACCGTCGACGGGACGATCCGGGCGATCCCGTACGACGCCGAGCCGATCGTCCTCTATTACAACGCGGACAACTTCGCGAAGGCCGGACTGCAGGCGCCCAGCACCACCTACACCCGCGAGCAGTTCCTCTCCGACGCGAAGAAGCTGACCACGGGCGACCACAAGGCGCTGGCCATCTCGCCCGGGTTCTTCATCCCGAACGCCTGGGCGATCGCCGATGACGCGCAGGCCGTGAAGGGCGGGAAGCTCGACCTCACGAACTCCAAGCTGGTCGACCAGGTGCAGTCGTACTTCGATCTGGTCGGCAAGGACGGCATCGCCAAGGCGCCGGAGGCTGCCGACGGCTCCGATGTCTCGCAGTCCGCTTTCACCGGCGGCGCGGTCGACATGCTGATCGAGGGACCGTGGATGTACGGCACCTTCGCCCAGGCCGCCAAGTTCAAGATGGGCGTCACGATCGTCCCGAGCACCTCCGGTGAGGCGCACGGCATGACCGCCGGGTCCGGCTTCGGCATCGCGAAGAACTGCAAGGACCCGGACGGCGCGTTCAAGGCGATCGTGGCCATGACCGACACCAGCGTGCTCAAGGGCCAGGCCGAGAAGCGCGGAATCGTCCCCTCGCGGGCCGACGCGCAGTCCGCCTGGGCCGACGGCAAGTCGCCCGAGGCGTACGCCGCGGTGCAGGCGCTGCTGAAGAACGCAACGGCGCAGATCACCACCCCCACCTGGAACCAGGTGGAGACCCTGTTCACCCAGTACGGCGTCGAGGGATACCGGGGTGACAAGACCGCCAAGGATGTGCTGAACACCATCCAGAACTCGGTGGGGCAGTAAGCGCATGGCCTCGCCGCTGATCACGGGCGCCGTCGTCTCGGAGGAGACGGCGGCGCCCGCCGCGCCCCCGCCCCCCCCGTTCGGCGGCCCCCCCCCCCCACCCCCCCGCCGTGGCGTACGCAAGCGTCCCGGCCAC
>JAEWJG010000080.1 GCA_023386675.1 Actinomycetes bacterium | reverse complement strand
CGCGCGGACCGCCTCGACGAGCTCCGCGTTCCCCCGCGTGGGAGAGCCGTCCTCGCGGGTCAGGCCGTCCTCGAGTCCGACGCGGGTCTCACAGCCGTCGGCGATGGCGGCGCGGACGACCGGCCAGACCGTGGCGTCGAAGCCGTGGTACAGGATGGGCGCCGTCACGCCGGCGTCGCGCAGAGCCGCCGCGATCGCGCGGCACGCTGCGACAGCCGCGTCGGCGTCCTCCAGCTCCGGCTCGATCAGGATGCGGACGTTCCGGTGCAGCGTCGGCGACGCGAGGAGGGCGGGGACGTCGTCCATCGACCAGACCGCGCTCTCCAGCACCATTCCGCGGTCCAGGACCAGCTGGGCCGCCTCGGTGGCGCCCTCCTCGCTGAACGCGACGGAGGCGAAGTCCGGCAGAGCGTCCGCCGGCCAGGCGGCGACGAGCCGCATCCGCTCCTCGTGGCCGGAGCAGGTCCACAGCCCTGTCGTCGTGCCGATGATCCCGTCAGGCGAGTGCTCCCGGAACGCACGGACCATCGCCCCGACATGCTCGGGATGGATCGTCTGCGCGCCGTCGCGGGTGCGGGCGTGCGCATGCACGACATCGGCGCCCGCCGCGAGGACGAGGGCGGACTCCCGGGCGATCTGCTCCGCGGTCAGCGGGACTGCGGGGAACTCGTCGCGAGTCCTCCCACCGTTGATGGCGGCTTTGAGGAGCATGGGGTCCTTTCGAGGGGTGCGGGATGCGTGAAGAAAGCGGGAGGGAGGAGGGTCAGGAGACGAAGCCGGCGACGGTCGCGCTGGCGCCGGTGAGGTCTCCGAGCCGGCCGCCGTCGCGCAGCGCCTGCACGAGCTCGGGCTCCTCCGCGTCATCCTCGAGAGCGACGTCGATCACCGCCTCGAGCACCTCGGCGGGGGCGAAGAGCACGCCGTTGGCGTCGGCGAGGACGATGTCCCCCGGCCGCACGACGACGCCGCCGCAGACGACGGGGATGTTGAGGCCGCCGGCGTCGATCTCGTGCAGCTTGGTGGTGAGCATGCTGAGGCCGCGCCCGTAGACGGGCAGGCCCAGTTGCGCGATCTCGTCGATGTCCGTTGCGCTGCCGTCGACGATCGCGCCCCCGGCGCCGCGGAACGAAAGCGCAGAGGCGACGACCTCGCCGAGCGGAGCGTGGCGCAGGTCGCCGCCGGTGTCCACGACGACGACATCGCCCGCCTCCACGAGTCCCGCCGCGTGGTGCAGCATCGTCGAGTCGGTCGCCGTCGTACGGACCGTCACCGCGCGGCCGACCACCCGGCCGCTGCCGGCGAGACGCGCGATCCCGGGGTCGGCGAAGCCCTCCTCCAGGTAGTGGCCGAGCGTCGGGAAGGAGACGCGGCCGAGCTTGTCGAGCAGCACCGGGTCGATGGGCGCAGGGCTGGGTCCGATGTTGACGGACATGGGTGAACCTCGCAGGGTGTGAGACGGACGGGTGGTGGGTCAGAGGCTGATGGAGGTGTTGAGCCGGCGGTTCTCCAGCACCGGGAGCACGGCGCGCACCTCGTCGGTCCGGCGCTGCGACACGGTCGATACGGCGAGGCCGTACGTCTCGCCGCCGAGGGCCGAGCGCACGATCCCGAACGGGTCGACGACCATGCTCTGGCCGATGCAGTCGGGCGATGCGGACCCCGCTGCCACCAGCCAGGTGGTGGACTCGATCGCGCGTGCCCGGAGCAGCGTGCGCCAGTGGTCCTCCTTCATCGCGCCGGAGACCCACGCGGCGGAGACCGAGATGAGGTCGGCACCCTGGTCGATGAGGTTGCGGGTGAGCTCTGGGAAGCGCAGGTCGTAGCAGTTGACCAGCCCGACGGAGGCCCCGGCGAGTTCGACCACGACCGGGTTCCCGTCGCCCGGCGTCACGTAGTCCGACTCCCGGTAGGCGAACGCGTCGTAGAGGTGGAGCTTGCGGTAGCGCGCCAGCTCGGTGCCCCGCTCGTCGATCGCGACGATGGTGTTGAACGGCCGGTCGCCGTCCGTGCCCTCGTACCCGGCGGCGATGATGGCCATCCCGTTGCGCTTGGCGAGGCCTGCGACGAACTCGACGAAGCCGGGCCACTCGGCCCGCGCGATCTCCCCCAGCGGCAGCTCGACGCCGTCCGCGAGCAGCATCGCCTCTTCCGGGAGGACGAGGAGGTCGACGTTGTCCGCCGCGGCCTCCTCGACGAGGGTCTCGATCGTCCGCCGGTTGACGGCGAGGTCGGTGGTTGGCGCGAGCTGACCGGCTGCGACCTTCATGGTGATCCTTTCGAGGGGTCGGGAGGTTGGGGTGCGGGAGCGAGGGGATCAGGCGGCGAGGACGCGGGCGTCGTCGGGCAGCCAGGAGACGGTGACGGCGTCGCCCGGCAGCAGCCGCGTCAGGTCGTCGTCGGCGCGGCCGCTCGGCCGCGTGACCACGAGCTCCGCTCCCTGCTGCGCGCGGACGATGTAGCGCCACTCGTCGCCCAGGAAGACCGCGTCGAGGAGGGTCGCGTCGATGGCGCCGGATTGCGCGGATGCGCCGGCGGCGCCCGCTCGGAGGCCGACCCGTTCCGGCCGCACGGCGACTGTCACGTCCGCCCCGGGGCCCGCGGCACCGGCGGCGGCGGGCACCGTCCCGAGCCCGGCGACGTCGACCGTCGCCCCGGCCGGAGTGCCGTGGTAGACGGCGTCGAACAGGTTGCAGGTGCCGATGAAGCCGGCGACGAAGCGGTTCGCGGGGCGGTCGTAGATCTCCCGCGGCGCGTCCACCTGCTGCACGCGCCCCTCCGACATCACGGCGATGCGGTCGGACATGGTGAGCGCCTCTTCCTGGTCGTGCGTCACGTACACGAACGTGATGCCGACCTCCCGCTGCATCCGCTTCAGCTCGACCTGCATCTCCTTGCGCAGCTGCTGGTCGAGTGCGCCGAGCGGTTCGTCGAGGAGGACGACGGCGGGGCGGGAGACGATGGCGCGCGCCAGGGCGACGCGCTGGCGCTGGCCGCCCGAGAGCTCGTTCGGCTTGCGGTCCGCGAATCGCTCCATGCGGACCAGCGCGAGTGCGGCGTCGACCGCCGCCTCCCGGTCCGGGAACCGCTTGCGACCGCGCACCTTCAGTTCGAATCCGATGTTGTCGCGCACCGACAGGTGCGGGAACAGGGCGTAGCTCTGGAACAGCATGTTGAGGTCGCGCTTGCGGGTGGGGAGGGACTCCACGGACCGGCCCGCCAGCTCGATCGAGCCGCCGGTCGGCGTCTCGAAGCCGGCGATCATCCGCATCAGCGTCGTCTTGCCGCACCCCGACGGCCCGAGGATCGAGAAGAACTCGTTGTCCCCGATCGTCAGGTCGACGGGCTGGACGACGGTGTTGCTGCCGAACGTCTTGGTGACGCCGGTGAGGCGGATGGCCGGGGACGTCCCGGTCTCGCGTGCGGCGGAGACCGGTGCGGCGGGAGCCGAGCTGGCGGGCGTGGTCATGGTGTCCTCCTGGAGGGTTCTCGTGGGCGGCCTAGGAGGCCTTGACCTTCGTCCAGCCCTGCTGGAAGTAGGCGAGCGCCTTGCCCGGGTCGACGATGAACTCGCTCTTCGCCAGCTGCTTGTCGGACGGGTACACGGCTACGTTCTCGAGCAGCGACTTGTCGGTGATCTTCGCCTTGGCGGCCTCGTTGGCCGAGGCGCTGCCGCCGTCGTTCGTGGCCATGGCCGCGATCTCGGGCTGGAGGGTGAAGTTCAGCCACTTGTACGCGGCGTCCGAGTGCGGCGCGTCCTTCGCGACGGCGAATCCGTCGACCCAGAGCGTTCCGCCCTCCTTGGGGATGACGAACTTCACGTCGGGGTTCGCCGCGGTGACCTTGGCGATCGCGCTGCCGCCGTAGGCCTCGGCGACGCAGGCGTCACCCGATGCGAGCAGGTCTGCGTAGTTGGACGAGTTGTAGCCGGCGAGCAGCGGCTTCTGGTCGAGGAGCGCCTGGGTGCCCTTCGCGACATCCTTCTCGCTCGTCGTGGTCGCCTTCAGCCCCTTGTACTGGAGGGCCGGGATGTAGGCGCTCAGCATGTTGTCGAGCATGTAGATCTTGCCCTTGTACGCCGGGTCCCACAGCGCGTCCCAGCTGTCGACGGCCTTGCCGGTGCACTTCTGGTTGTAGGCGAGGCCGGTGGTGCCCCAGATCCAGGGAACGCTGTACTCGTTGCCCTTGTCGTAGCTCGGATCGGCGAACTTCTTGCCGAGGTTGTCGAGGCCGGTGATCTTGGAGTGGTCGAGCTTCTCGACCAGCTGCTGCCCGACGAGCTGCTGCACGGCGTACTGGCTGGGCTCGACGATGTCGTACCCGGAGCCGCCGGCGGCGAGCTTCGAGATCATCGTCTCGTTGGCATCGAACGTGTCGACGGTGACCTTGATGCCGGTCTTCTTCTCGAAGGCCGAGATGACGGTCTTCGGGATCTCGTCCGCCCACGCGTAGATGTTGAGCTGCGTGGATGCGGCCGAGGACGAGCCGCCGGACCCGGAGGAGCAGGCGGTCAGTCCGAGGGCGGCGATCGCCGCGACGGCGACGAGTGCGGTGGTGCGTTTCATGAGTCTTCTCCCGTTCAGGGGGCGGTGGGGATGGGGACTAGCGAGTGGTGGTGGATGTGGTGCTGGTGTCGGGTGGTGCGGCGGCGGTGCCGGATGGGCTCGCCAGGATGCGTCGCATCTGTTGGATGCCGACGGAGAGGACGACGACGAACGTCAGGACGATCAGGAGCGTCCCGAGGGCGTTGAGCTCCGGGGTGAGGCCGGATTTCAGCAGCGAGTAGACGCGCAGCGGCATCGTGGTGGAGCCGACCCCCGAGACGAAGGTCGAGATCACGATGTTGCCGAGCGAGACGGTGAAGGCGAGGAGCCAGGAGGCGAGGATCGAGGACCGCAGCAGGGGGAACAGCACACGGGTGAAGGTCCGCCACGGGGTGCAGCCGAGATCCGCGGCCGCCTCGATGAGGCTGGGGTCGAGGGTCCGGAACGCCCCGATCAGGATGAGCGTGGTCAGCGGCAGCGTGATGATCAGGTGCCCGAGGACGAGGGTGAGGATGCCGAGGGGCACGTGCAGGAAGCTGAACACGCTGAGCAGCGCGACGCCCAGCACGATCTCCGGCACGATCAGCGGCAGTGCGATCGCGCCGAGGATGGCGGCGGATCCCTTGAACGGGAACCGCACCATCCCGATGGCGGCGAGCAGCCCGATCACGGTCGCGACCGACGCGGCGAGCACGCCGACGACGACGCTGATCACGAGGGTCTGGAGCAGCGGCCCGTCGCCGAAGAGCTGGCCGTACCACTGGAGGGTGAAGCCCTTCCACTGGTAGCCGCCGGACGCCGAGTTGAACGAATACACGATCACGGCGACGATCGGGATGTAGAGGAACACCAGCACGATGCGGGCGATCCACGAGGTGACGCGATCCATCAGGCGACCTTCTTCCGTCCGCGGCGGGCGATGAGGCCGGCGACCGCCATGGCCACGAGCATCAGGACGAGCAGCACCATCGAGACCGCGGCGCCCATCGGCTGGTTGCGGAACTCGGTGTACAAAGTGACGATCAGGTTCCCGACCAGCTGGTCCTTCCCGCCGCCGAGCAGGACGGGGATGACGAAAACGCCGAGTGTCGGGACGAAGGTGAGCACCGCCGCGGCGACGATCCCCGTGCCGCTGAGCGGGATGAGCACCCGGAAATGCGTCTGCCACCAGCCGCAGCCGAGGTCGGCCGCCGCCTCCTTCACGGACGGGTCGATCGCACGCATGCTGGCGTAGATCGGGAAGATCGCCGTGGGCAGGAACGCGTACAGCAGTCCCATCACGACGGCGCCCTGGCTCGGGATGAGCGACAGGCTGCCGGTGTCGACGCCCAGCGCCCCGAGCAGCCCGTAGACGGGTCCGCCCCGGCCGAGCACCGATATCCAGGCGAACGTGCGGACGAGGAAGTCCGTCCAGAACGGCACGATGATCAGGAGCAGGAGCAGGGACTGGCGCTGCGGCGGACGCGACACGATGTAGTACGAGACGATGTAGCCGACGACGACGCACACCACCGTGTTGATCGCAGCCATCCCGAGGCTGTAGCCGAGCACCTTGCCGTACGACGGGTCGAACAGCTGCGCGTAGTTCGCGAACGTGAACCCGCCGGTGATGCCGCCGTACACGTTGCTCTCGGCGAACGAGTTGCGGGCGACGATGACGATCGGGATGATCGCGAGGGCCAGCACTGCCACGATCGCGGGTGCGAGCAGCAGGAGCCCGGTCGCGGTGCGCTTACCGGAGCCTCGGGAACGGCTTCGCGCTGCACCCGGCCCGGCAGCGGCCGGCGGCACGGAAGCCTCCGGCTCGGCGCGGACGATGGTCTCGGTGGTCACGGGCGGTCCTCCTCGTGGCTATCGGCGGGTCGGTCGGGTTGATCCATTGTTGGTGTGCCGTTCACCAGCTCGATACAGGGGGGCGCTTCGAGATCAGTGGCGTGCCCGTTAAATGCTTTCGCATATCGCAAGGACCTTCCTCCCGGTCCGGCATAGAGTCGGGAGACACCACCCCGACGATCGGAGGAACCCCGTGCGCACTGTTCGGCTCGGCAGCAGCGGTCTCGAGATCAGCGGCCTCGTCCTCGGGATGATGTCGTACGGCGACCCCGGCCGCGGCAACCACCCGTGGAGCGTCGGCCTCGACGAGGCGCGGCCGTTCGTGCGCCGCGCATTCGAGGCCGGGGTCACGACGTTCGACACGGCGAACGTGTACTCGCTCGGCGCGAGCGAGGAGATCACGGGCACTTTGCTCGCGGAGCTCGGCGCCCGCGAGGACGTGCAGATCCTGACCAAGGTCCACGGGCGGATGCGCGAGGGCCGCAATGGCGCCGGACTCTCGCGCGCTGCGATCATGCACGAGATCGATGCCTCGCTCGCCCGACTGGGCACCGACTACGTCGACCTGTACCAGATCCACCGATTCGACCCGAACGTCGAAATGGAGGAGACGATGGAGGCGCTCCACGATGTCGTCAAGGCCGGGAAGGCCCGCTACATCGGCGCCTCCAGCATGTGGACGTGGCAGTTCGCAGAACTCCAGCGGGTCGCCGAGGTCAACCATTGGACACGGTTCGTGTCGATGCAGGACCAATACAACCTCCTGGACCGTGAGGAGGAGCGCGAGATGCACCCGTTCTGCCGCGCGACGGGCATCGGCGTGCTGCCGTGGAGCCCACTCGCGCGTGGTCGGCTGACGCGCCCCTGGGGTGCGTCCGGCTCCGGGACCCGCGCGGACACGGACGAGTTCGGCAAGACCCTGTACCGCGCACAGGAGGAGTCCAACCGAGCGATCGTGGAAGCGGTCGCCGCTGTCGCCTCGGAGCGGGGAGTGCCGATGGCGCAGGTCGCGCTCGCCTGGGTCGCCGGCCGCGAGACGGTGTCGGCGCCGATCGTCGGTGCGACCAAGCCGCACCACATCGACGACGCCGTAGCCGCACTCGACCTGGCGCTCACGGACGACGAGGTCAGCCGGCTCGAGGCGGCCTACACCCCTCGCCAGCCGGCCGGCTTCTAGACGACACCGCCCGCGCCACGGCAGGCCACGGATCACGGATTGGCGCTACCGCTCGCCGCCAGGGCTCAGTAGAAGTGAGCCATGACCTACGCGACCATCGAGCGGTACCGGGCTTTCACGATCCCGCGGGTACCCTCCTCGGGCAACCCGGCCGGTGTGGTGCTGGGCGCCGACTTCCTGTCGGACGCCGACATGCAGGACATCGCGACCCAGCTCGGCTTCAGCGAGTCGGCCTTCCTCTCCGATGTCGCGCCCGGGTCGGCTCGGATCCGCTACTTCACTCCGCGAGCGGAGATCGCGTTCTGCGGGCATGCGACCATCGCGTCCGGAGCCGCGCTCGCGCGGGCGGGGGCGACCGGGGTCGTCCGGCTGCGGACGAACGCCGGCGAGGTCCTCGTGGAGGCGTCCGCCCACCGCGCGGTGCTGACGGCGGTCGAGACGTCGGTCGAGCCCCTGGACGAGACGACGCTCGACGAGCTCCTCCACGCGCTTCGCCTCACGCGGGCGGATCTCGACCCGCGACTGCCGCCTGCTCTCGTACGCGGCGGCAATCCTCATCCGGTCGTCCCGGTGACCGCGGACGCTCTGGCCCGGCTCGACCATGACCCGGACGAGGTCCTCCGGATCCAGGACGAGCGGGGGTGGGACGGAACGGTCCCCGTCGTGCACCGGTTGTCCCGGACGCTCTTCCGCAGCCGGAACCCTTTCCCACGTGGCGGCATCCGGGAGGACCCCGCAACGGGGTCGGCCGCGGCCGATCTCGGCGCATACCTGCGGTGGGGAGGCCACATCGCCACCCCGGCCACGATCACCGTCGAGCAGGGAGGCGAGACGGGTCGCCCCTGCCTCCTGAGCGTCGAGGTCCCGTCGCGGGGACGGGTTCGCGTGAGCGGGACCGTGGCACG
This sequence comes from Actinomycetes bacterium, assembly GCA_023386675.1. Taxonomy (GTDB): domain Bacteria; phylum Actinomycetota; class Actinomycetes; order Actinomycetales; family Microbacteriaceae; genus Leifsonia. Next base: position 15,789 of record JAEWJG010000080.1, on the reverse strand, counting down.
CCTCGACTCCGAGTGAGCCCCTGACTGCGGCCTACGGCATCGACTGAGGGCCGTCGGGAGCGTCGATCACCCCTCCGCCGGCGGCGTCGGCTCCCCCAGCGACAGCATCAACCGGTTCGCCCAGTTGAAGAAGGCGGCGCCGTTGATCGCGTCGATGATGGCGAGATCGTCGAGTCCGGCCTCGCGCAGGGCGCGCACGTTCTCCGGGCCGAACTCGTTCGGGATGGCTGTCAGCGCGACCGACGCGTCGATCACGGCACGCCACTGCGGGTCGTCCTGCCGGGAGGAGGTGCCCTCGTCGAGCAGGCGCTGGACGTCCTCGGGCCGCTTGGACTTGTGGCTGGCGAACCGAGAGTGCACCGAGGCGCAGAAGATGCAGCCGTTCGTGCGTGAGGCCGCCGTGGCGGACAGCTCGCGGAGCGCGCGCGTCAGGCCGCCCTTCTCGTTGTAGAAGATGTCGTTGTCGGTGCGGGTGCGCGCGCCGAGGATGTCGGGGTCGCGCACGAGGAGCCGGAAGTACGGGCTGTTGGCACGGCCCTTGTCGACGAGGCCGTCGTAGTGCCGCTCGGTGAGCTCCTCGAGCGGCAGGGGCTCCAGCCACGCCTCCCAGCCGAGCTCGGCCTGCGTGAACGCGTTGGGCGCCTCGAAGGTGTGCTGGATGACTGTCTCGCTCATGCGAGCTCTCCTTTCAGGACGGTGAGGCCCGCGACGACGCGGAGCTGGAAGCTCAGGAACGCGACGAGCTGCGACAGCGTGACGATGCCGGTGGTCGACCAGCCGGCGTCGAGCAGCGTCTGGATGGCGTCCGCCGAGGCGTCGCGCGGTCGGTAGACCAGCAGATGCGTGTGGGCCAGCGCGGCGGCGAGGCGTGGGCCGACGGTCGCGGCCAGCGTCGCGTCCGGCTCCCAGATCAGGCCGGTGACGTTCTCGACGGTCAGCGGTCCTTCCGGGTAGTCGCCGTACGGGCCGCTGGTGACCGCACCGGGCAGGGCGGCGTCGAGCACCTCCGCGGTCGCCGCGTCCTCCGCGGCGAGCAGGTCGCGGTAGAAGGAGGCCGTCGGCGACAGCGAGAGGGCGACCGTCCAGTAGGCCAGCGCGAGGCGCTCCCCCTGTCCGACCTCCTCGAGCTCGTCCGAACGGAACAGCGCGTCGAAGCTGGCCTGCGCATTGGCTCGGGCGTTCGGACGCTGGTCGCGAAGCGTGTCCAGAGCATCGCCGGCGGCGATGCCGACGAGTCGGTCGATGACGTCGGTCACAGCATTATCGGTCACAGCGTGATCCTTTCCAGTCGGTCGGTGGCGGCGGGGTCGGGCGACCAGCCGAGGAGGTCCGGGGCGACCCGGGTGGCGATGAGTTCGAGCGAGCGGAGCACCGCGTCGTGGGACGGGTCGATCGGGTGCGGCTGGAAGGCGACGTCCGTCGCGCGGGCGAGGATGCCGTCCGTCGCCAGCGAGGCGAGCACCTGCTCCGGCGTTCCGACGTGGACGTCGAGCCACGCCAGCAGCTCGGCATCCGTCACACCGCTCGGCACCTCGACCCGCTGCGAGCGCAGGTACGACGTGCTCCGCTCGATCCCGCGACGGATCCACTGGGCGGCCTCCGCCTCGGTGTCGACGACGAGAGCGGAGCGGGAGGCGAGGATGCGCGGCTCGACCCCGTCCGGAAGCGCGTCCAGGTAGGCGTCGACGATCGACTCCTGCAGCTCGGGGGAACCCGGCCCCTCCCACTGCTGGCGCGGCTGGGTGCGCGACAGCATGAGGCCGTTGCCGCGGCGGCCGATCCGCTCCGCGCCCGCCGCCGAGAAGGTGGCCTCCCAGATCCGGCCGAGCAGGTCGGGCGCCGCGGGGTACAGCGCGCCACCGTCGGTGGTGAGCTCGTCGCCGCGCAGCGCGCTGACCAGGAGCTCGCGGTGCCGGTCGTAGATCGCGGCCCGGTCGGCGGAGTCGTGCCCGAACGGCGGGAACGACGACGGCGTTCCGCCGGAGCCGATGCCCAGCTCCAGCCGGCCGTCCGACAGCAGCTGCAGCACCGCCGCATCCTCCGCGACCCGCAGCGGTGCCTCCAGCGGCAGCGTCACGATGCCCGTGGCCAGGTGGATGCGCGACGTGCGCGCCGCCGCCTGCGCGAGCAGCACGAACGGCGACGGAAGGCCGCCCTCGTCCTCGTGGAAGTGGTGCTGCGCGACCCAGACCGAGTCGAGCCCCAGCTCCTCCGCTCGGACGAACTGGTCGAGCGCGTTGCGGTAGCGCTGGAGGGCGGTGCCGTCATCCAGAAGCCGGGTGAAGAATCCGAGACGCGTCCGCGCGCCCGTGGGGGTGGTCACTGTCACACTGCCTTTCCGAGGTAGGCCTCTTGGATCTGGGGGTCGTCGAGCAGCTCCTGCGCGGTGCCCTGCAGGACGATCTCCCCCGTCGCGAGCACGTATCCGCGGGAGGCGATGGACAGAGCCAGCTCCGCCTGCTGCTCGACGAAGAGCACGGCGACGCCCAGCTCCCGGTTGATCCGCACGATCTCGTCGAGCACCTGGTCGACCAGCTTGGGTGAGAGCCCCATCGTCGGCTCGTCCATGCACACCAGCTTCGGGCGGCTCATCAGAGCGCGCGCGAACGCGAGCATCTGCTGCTCGCCGCCGGAGAGCGTCCCGGCCTGCTGCCTGCGGCGCTCGCCGAGCCGCGGGAAGTGGGTGCGCATCCGCTCCAGGTCCTCTGCGACGCCGGCCTTGTCGCGGCGGGTGTACGCGCCGGCGATCAGGTTCTCGTCGACCGTCATCTCCGGGAAGACGCGGCGCGCCTCCGGGACCGACGCGATCCCGGCGCGGACCCGGCGACGGGTGGACGCGTGCGTCACGTCCTCGCCCGCGAAGCGCACCGTGCCCGACTTCGGCCGTACCAGGCCCAGGATGGTCTTCATGGTCGTCGACTTGCCGCTGGCGTTGCCGCCGAGCAGCGAGACGATCTCGCCCTCCCCCACGGTGAGCGTGTTGCCGCGCAGAGCGTGGAAGGGGCCGTAGTAGACGTTCACGTCGTCCAGGGCGAGCAGCTCGGTCATACCAGGTCCACCCCTCCGAGCCCACGGCGGCGTCCGAGGTAGGCCTCGACCACCGCACTGTCACGGCGCACCTCGTCCGGGCGCCCGTGGGCGATGATGCGCCCGCCGTCCATCACGATCACCCGGTCCGAGACCGTCATCACCAGGTCGAGCTTGTGCTCCACGAGCAGGATGCTCTGCCCGCCGGCCTTCAACTCGAGCAGCTGCTGCAGCACCTCGGCGGTCTCCGACTGGTTCATGCCCGCCGTCGGCTCGTCGAGCACCAGCAGCTTCGGTTCCGACGCGAGCGCGCGGGCGATCTCGGTCCGGCGCCGGTTCGCGTAGCTGAGCGAGTACGCCGGGTCGTCGCGCCGCGGCCCGAGGCGCGCCTCGAACCGGTCGATCTCCGTCGCGATCACGGCGTCGATCCGCTTCTGCTCGCGCCGCGAGGCCGGCGTGCCGACGATCGCGATGTAGAGCTCCGCGAGCAGCGGGATCCAGCGCAGCAGGAAGACGTTCGACAGCCGCCGGAAGGGCCGGTTCGCCACAAGCGTCGAGTGCAGCCCGACCTCGATGTTGTCGGCTACCGAGAGCGTCGCGAAGACGCGCCCGTTCTGGAACGTGCGCGCGATGCCGTGCTCGGCGATCCGGGCGCTGTCGGCGCGCTCGATCCGCTCGCCGTCCAGGGCGATGGTCCCGCCGTTCGGCCGGAGCGCCCCCGTCACCAGATTCAGAGTGGTGGTCTTGCCCGAGCCGTTCGGACCGATGATCGAGACGACCTCGCCGCGCTCCACGGTGAACGAGATCCCGTCGACCGCCTTCAGACCCTCGAAGTGCCGCTCCAGCTCGCGGACCTCCAGCAGCGGCGTCTCCGTCCTCGTCTCGTCGCTCACGCGTTCTTCACCAGAACCCCTCCCGGCCGGAACCGCACCACCAGGATGAGGACCAGCCCGTAGACGATGATGCGGAGCTCCGGCGTGAAGCGCAGCAGCTCCATCGCACCGATCAGGACGATCGCGCCGATCACCGCCCCATAGGGCAGGTTGATGCCGCCCAGGATGACGATGGTCACCACCAGCAGCGACATGAGCATCGTGAAGACCGTCGGGTCGATGTACGTGTACTGGTGGGCGAGCAGCGACCCGCCGATCCCGGCGAAGAAGCCGGAGACCGCGAACGCGAGCGCCTTGTAGTTGCGGCCCCGGACGCCAGCGGCCAGGGCGGCGACCTCGTCGGAGCCGACCGAGGAGATCACTTTGCCGAGGTGCGAGGACCGGAGGCGCCACATCACCAGCAGGGTGACCACCAGGGCGCCGAAGTCGATCAGGTAGTACGCCTGCGGGGTGTTCAGCGGCGTCCCGAACCACTCCGGCACCGGGATGTTGTAGAGCCCCTGCGGCAGCACCAGCTGGATCACCGCCACGATGGCGATCCCGAGACCGAGCGTCGCGATCGAGATGTAGTGCCCCTTCACGCCCCAGATCGGCGACGCCAGGATGGAGGCGACCACCGCCGCGGCGATCCCGGCCAGTGGAAGCGCGACCCAGAACGGCACGTGCAGGTACAGGCTCAGCAGGGCGGACGCGTACGCGCCGATCGCGATCGGGCCGGCCTGGCCGAGCGCCAGCACACCCGCCTGCCCCGCCGTGACGGTGAACCCCGCGGCGATGATCGCGTAGATCAGCACCTGGGTCCCGGTGGTGAGCACGTAGTCGTTCGCGACCAGCGGGATCACGACACCGCCGACGACGAAGGCCACCAGCCACACCCAGCGGGGGATGCGGATCGGCCGCCCCTTGCCCAGGAAGGTGCCCGTCAACGGCTCGGTGGAGAACAGCGGAACCTTGCCGAGCAAGCCGCCGGGCCGCACGATCAGCACCACGATGAGGATGACGAAGATGATGATCTCGCGGGCGGTGTCGCCGAAGAAGTGGATGCCGAACGCCTCCAGTACGCCCAGCAGGAATCCGCCGATCACGGCGCCGACCAGCGAGCCGAGGCCGCCGAGCGTGGCGGCGACGAACGCCGTGAGGCCCACATCCAGGCCGGAGTTCGGGTTGGCGACCCCGACGTAGAGGGCGATGAACACCCCGGCGAGACCGCCGAGCGCCGAGGCGATCACGAAGGAGACGTGCTGCACCTGCCCGACCGGGATGCCCATCTGCAGGGCCGCCTCCTGGTCCTGAGCGGTGGCGCGGATCGCGCGACCCACCTTCCCGTACTTCAGGAACAGCGTCATCGACACCATGATCACCGCGGTCGTGCCCAGCATCGCCAGGTCGGAGGTCCCGAAGCGCATGCTCCCGATGTGCAGGTTGGAGGTCGGCAGCACATCCGGGAACACCCGGAACTGCGCCGTGAACGCGATCTGGGAGGCATTGTCCAGGATGAGCGAGATCGCGTAGGTGGAGAGCATCGCCGCGAGCGGCAGGTACTTCGCCAGCGGTCGCACCACCGACACGTTGATCAGCAGCCCCAGCGCCCCGCAGATCACGAGCACGAGCACGAGCGTCAGCCAGAACGGCAGCCCGATCTTCACGACGAAGAACCAGGACAGCATCGCGCCGAGCCCGAAGAAGGAGAACTGGGCGAAGTTGACGACGTTCATGACGCCGAAGACGAGCGAGATGCCGACCGCTCCGAGGGCGTAGACGTTCCCTCGGAGCAGGCCGGCGATCAGTGTGTCGAGCATGATGTGCGCGTCAGCGGCTCAGCCGTTGTACGCGACCCACTTGCCGTCCTTCAGGACGCTCGGGGTCAGCTGCGGCGACGCCACCCGGCGGGTGGACTGGTCGAAGGTGATCTTCCCGTAGACCACGCTCGGCACATCCTTCACCTTCTTGAATCCGGCGAGGATGCCTTCACGACTCGTGCCGCCGATCTTCGCGGCCGCGACGGCGACGTTCAGCGCGTCGTACGCGCCGGCCTCGAAGCCGGTGACCTCGGTCTCCTGCGGGTACTTCTTCTTGAAGGCCTTCACGAAGTCCTGCACCTCCTTCGCCGGGTTGGAGGCCAGGAACTCGGCGCCGTTGATCGCGCCCTCGGCGTCCTTCGTGCCGTCGAACGACTGCTCGTCCTGGCCGCCGTAGAAGGCGCCGTCGTAGCCGATCGCGCGCAGCTGGGTGACGATCTTCGCCGCGTCCGGGCCGTAGCCGATGTGAACGAACGCCTCCGGCTTGCCGCCGACCGCCTTGGTCAGCGACGGGCGGTAGTCGTCGGAGGTGTCGAGGACGCCCTCGGCGTCGGTGATCTTCAGACCGACCTTCTTCGCCTCCGCCTTGAAAGCGTTGAAGGCGGGAATGCCCCAGTCCGCGGTGTTCAGGTAGGTCACGCCGACCGACTTGATCCCCTGCTTCTTGATGTAGTCGGCCGTCCACGTGTAGGTCGCGCTCGTGGTGATCGAGGTCGACCACTGGTACTGCGTTCCCTTGGCGGTGAAGTCCGGGTTGGAGTTGTTGAAGCCGTACTGCACCAGCTTGCCCGCGGTGTAGATCGGTGACGCAGGGATGGAGGCGGCCGACGAGTAGTCGCCGAACACGAGGCTGACGCTGTCATCCCCGACGAACTTCTGGGCGACCGCGACCGACTGCTTCGGGTCGGACTGCGAGTCCTCGTACTTGAGCTGAACCGGGTGGCCGTTGATTCCGCCCTTGGCGTTGACCTGCTCGGCGGCCAGGTCGAACGCCTCCTTGAACTGCTCCCCGTACTGCGCGTACTGGCCGGTCACGGCGGCGGAGACGCCGAAGTAGACGGGGCTGCTCGCCGAGGAGTCGCCGGCGGCGGACGATCCGCTCGCGCAGGCAGCGAGACCGGCGACAGCGAGGGTGGCGACGGAGGCGAGGGCGGCGCCCCGGAGGAAGCTCTTCATGACGGGTCCTAACAACGAAGGGGTGTGGCAGAACGGGTGCTCGGCCGACGTTAGGACGGCGCCGCGCGAGCCGCACCCTCGGCCGTAACATTCGGTAGCCGGGCAACACATCCGTCATGAAAGTTGCGCAGTGGCGCTGAACCGCCCCGCGGCGGCGCATGGGCCGATAGCGTGGTCATCGCCTCCCGGAAGGAGCCCCGTGACCCACGTCGCCGATCCCGCACGCTACGACTCGATGCCCTACCGCCGCGCCGGCCGCAGCGGACTGCAGCTGCCGCCGCTCTCGCTCGGTCTGTGGCAGAACTTCGGGACCACCCGGCCGTTCGAGACCCAGCGTGCGATCGTCCTCGCCGCGTTCGACGCCGGGATCACCCACTTCGACCTCGCCAACAACTACGGACCGCCGCCCGGAGCCGCCGAAGAGGCGTTCGGCCGCATCCTCGCCACCGATCTGAAGGCCTACCGCGACGAGATCGTCGTGTCGACCAAGGCCGGCTATCTGATGTGGCCCGGCCCGTACGGCGACCACGGATCGCGGAAGTACCTGATCTCGTCGCTCGACCAGTCGCTGGCCCGGCTGGGCCTCGATTACGTGGACGTGTTCTACCACCACCGCCCCGACACGGAGACGCCGCTCGAGGAGACGATGGGTGCGCTGAGCCAGGTCATCGCTCAGGGCAAGGCGCTCTATCCCGCCATCTCGAACTACGGCCCCGAGCGAACCGGGCAGGCCGCCGCGCTCCTCGCCTCGGCGGGGACCCCGCTTCTGCTGCACCAGCCGCGCTACTCGATGTTCGACCGAACCCCGGAGGACGGCGTCCTGGATGCGGTGGAGCGCGCGGGCGCCGCGGCCATCGTCTTCTCGCCGCTGGCCCAGGGCATCCTCACCGACCGGTACCTCAACGGTGTCCCGGCCGGGTCGCGCGCGACCACCAGCGTCTTCCTGCACGAGTCCGACATCACCGACGAGAAGCTGGCGACGGTGCGGGAGCTGAACGAGATCGCCGGGCAGCGCGGTCAGACGCTCGCGCAGCTCGCCCTGCAGTGGGTGCTCCGCGAGCCGGTCGTGGTCTCCGCGATCATCGGCGCGAGCAGCGTCGACCAGCTGCAGCAGAACCTCGGTGCCATCGAGGGGCCGGAGCTGAGCCAGGACGAGCTGGCCGCGATCGACCGCGTCCTCGGCTGAGGGCGACTGCGTCACTTCCGCTGTCGTCTCCTGCGCCCGGTCGGCTTACGCTGACGCCGTGCACCGCCCGCCGGTCGCCGGTGTCCGCGCGCGCCCGGCGTCCCTAGCCGGGCGGCGAGCTCACAGCGCAGCGCCCGCCCTCCGGGCGCCTTCGCCGAGAGCCTCGAGTTTCGCCCACGCGATCTGCGGGTGCACGCGGCCGCCGAGGCCGCAGTCCGTCGACGCGATCACCCGGTCCGGTCCGACGATCCGGGCGAAACGCTCGATGCGCTGAGCCACGAGGTCCGGGTGCTCGATGAGATTCGTGGAGTGCCCGACCACACCGGGCACCAGCACCAGGTCGTCCGGGATCAGTCCACGCTGTGCCGCGTCGGCCCAGTGGGTCCACTCGTGCTCATGCCGGGCGTTCGCCGCCTCGAAGGAGATGGAGCCGACCTTGGCCTGGAGCACCACCGGCAGGATGTGACGCCCTTCGATATCGGTCGAGTGGGGGCCGTGCCATGACCCCCAGCACAGGTGGAGGCGTACCTGCTCGCGTGGCAGCCCTTCGATCGCACGGTTGATGGCCTCGACGCGGATCCGCGTGAACTCCTGGTACTCGGCGATCGTCGGCTCGGGATTGATCTGATCCCAGTTCTCGGCCAGCGATGGGTCGTCGAGCTGCACGGTGAGGCCGGCGTCGACGATGGCACGGTACTCCTCCCGCAGCGCGTCACCCCACGCGTCGATGTGCTCCTGTTCCGTCGCGTAGTACTCGTTGCGGACGCGAGCGGCGGAGCCCGGGGCGATCGCGGTCAGAAATCCTGTCTCGCCCTCTCCGAGGGCGGCCCGCAGGTGCGCGACATCCGCGGCGACGGCCTCCTGACCGCGGTAGGCGACCGGACCCGTGGTGGTCGGGAACCCCGTGGCGAGGCGCCCGGACGGGACGCCCGCCTCCGGGTCGGCGTACGCGTCCGCGAACGCGTGACGGTCTCGGCGGTCCCCGAAGCTGGTCAGCACGACCCGTCCCGGCTCCGAACGGCGCGGCGGCTCATTGAACGCGTTCACCTCGGTCAGAGAGAGACCCGTCACCCGCTGGAAGGAGTAGCCCCACCACGCGCCGTAGTCCACAGGGCTGGACATCGCCTTACCGAACTCCCCGTCGCCAGGCTGCGTGATCCCCGCTCTCCGCTGCCGATCGACGACCTCCCCGACCGCCTCACCGACCAGCTGCTCGTACTCCGGAGTGCTCTGCAGCGTGAAGCCGTCCTCGCCGAACGAGCGCGCGGCGTTCGCGTCGATGAGTGCTCGGCTGCGCGGCAGGCTGCCGGCGGTGGTGGTCTGGATCTCGGTCACAGGAAACTCCTCACACGTGTCCCTTCACCGTATGGGTTCCGTGTGACCGTCGCGTTCGTGTTGCGGTCGGTGACGTCTGCGCACTCGTCGTGCGGCGCGGGATGATCGCTGTGTGAACCGCACCGATCGCCTGTACGCCCTGGTCGAGGAGCTCCGTGCCGCCGCGCCGCGGCCTCGCAGCGCCCGGTGGCTCGCGGGGCGCTTCGAGGTCTCGGTGCGTACCATCGAGCGCGATCTGCGTTCGCTGCAGGAGGCCGGCGTGCCGATCTGGGCGGAGCAGGGACGCACCGGCGGCTACAGCATCGACGCGGCCGCGACGCTCGGCCCGATGGGATTCACCCCGGACGAGGCCCTCGCCGTGCTGATCGGCCTCGGCACCCTCCGCCGCGGGCCCTTTCGCCAGGCGGCCGGCGCAGCGCAGCGCAAGGTGCTCGCCGTCATGCCGGACGACGACGCGCGTCGGGCGGCGTCCGCGGCGTCCCGCATCCACCTGCTCGAGGCCGACGACGAGCGCCCGGTGCCGCCGGAGTTCGCCGCCTCGCTCCGGGCCGATCGGGTCATCCGCCTGGTGTACCGCGACCGGGACAACGTGCTCACCCACCGCGAGGTGGAGCCGCTCGGGTCCATCGGCAAGGGCGGCGACTGGTACCTGATCGGCTGGTGCCGCCTGCGTGACGGAGTGCGCGCATTCCGCGGCGACCGAGTGGTGTCCATCGAAGTGACCGACGAGAGACCTCCGGTCCGGGCGCTCCGGCGCTCGGAGCTCGACATCCCGTTCGGCACGCTTCGGCCGATCCTCGGCGAGTAGCCGTGAACGGATTCCGCGAAATACCGACAGGACGCTGTCGCCACCCCCGAGGAGGCTGAGGGAACAGGCCCACGCGGGCCGCACCCATCCACCGGAGGTCACCATGTCGTTCGCATCCATCCGCATCGTCTCGGAGGACGTCCACCGTCTCGCCGCGTTCTACGAGCACGTCACGGGCACGAGTGCACTCCGTCCCGCTCCCGTCTTCGCTCAGTTCAGCGGGCCGGGCGCGACCCTCGCGATCGCAGCTCCCGCGACGGTGGCCATGCTCGGCGACGCCCTCGTGCCCGCCGCCAACCGTTCGGTCGTCGTCGAATTCGAGGTCGACGACGTCGACGCCGAGTTCAGTCGGCTCCGGCCGGCACTGGAGAAGGTGGTCCTCTCCCCGACGACGATGCCGTGGGGTAACCGCTCCGCGCTGTTCCGCGACCCCGACGGCAACCTCGTCAACCTGTTCAGCCGGGCCGTCTGAGCGACGAGCCGTGCGCCGCATCGCAGAAAGTCTTTTGCAGAATCATTTCTGCGATTAGTCTGACCCCGTGACAGATGAACGCGAGTCGGGCGAACGCCCCTCAGCCCCGGACATCGACCCGAGCCAGGACGTCGTCCTCAGTCCTTCAGCGATGCGCGGCCTCGTGAACCCGCTGCGCTTGCGACTACTCGATCTGCTTCAGGCGGATGGGCCGTCCACGGCGACGGAGTTGGCTCGTCACACCGGGCAGTCGACAGGTGTCACGAGCTATCACCTCCGCGTGCTCGCGGAGCACGGGTTCATCGTCGAGGACACCGGCCGCGGCAACGACCGGGACCGCTGGTGGCGGGCGGTGCACCGATCGACCGCGTTCTCGTTCCGAGTGCCCGGAGATCCACCCCTCCCTGAGACCGTCGACCAGGCCACCCAGTTCATCCGGATCAACGCCGACGAATCCCACCGCCGGGTGGTGGCGTGGGTCGATACCCTCTCCAGCCAGCTCGATGAGCTCAGCGAGGTGCCATGGACCGTCAGCGACTGGCCCCTCAGTATGACGTTGGAGGAAGCGCGCGGATTCGCGACCGCGGTCAGGGAGCTGGCCGCACGATACCGACGCGACCCGGCCGCGACAACTCCTCCGGGCACGATCCGCGTTCACGCGCAACTCCAGCTCTTCCCCGATGCCGACTGAGTGCGACGGGATGTGAGATGTCCGCTGAGCACCCGGATCGTGATCCCCGTCGAACCGAAGCGGGAGCGCCGCCACGCAGGATCCCCCTGCTTGGCATGATTTCGGCGTACCTCGTCTCCGGGGCGGGCACCGCCCTGTCCGCCGTCGCGATTCCGTGGCTGGTGCTCGTGACGACCGGAAGCGCGATCGCTGCGGGCATCGTCGGCTTCGCCGAGCTGACACCATACGTGTTGGTGCAGGCGACCGCTGGGCCGCTCGTCGATCGAATGGGGCTCAGGCGGACCATCCTGTTCGGCAACTCCGTGGCGGGGGCGGCGGTGCTCGCGATCTTCGTCCTCGACGCTGTCGGCGCACTGCCGGTTGCCGTGCTCGCGTGCCTCGTCGCACTCGCCGGGGCGGCGCGCGGCGCGGCCGACGCGGCGTCCGTGCCGCTCATCCCGCCCCTCGCCCGAGCCGCTCACTGGAGCGATGAGCGAGCGGTGGGACTCTATTCCGGCGCGAACCGCGCGGCGCTCCTGATCGGGATGCCGCTCGCCGGAGTTCTCGTGGCGCTCGTCGGGCCGGCGCCGACCATCCTGCTCGATGCGATCAGCTTCATGGTCGCGGGCGGAATCGTCGCCTGGGCCGTGCCGCGCACGGTCGTCGCGGTCCGGCGCGAGGCGCCGAGGCTCCATATCCGCGCCTACGTCGAGGAGCTGAGAGAGGGGATCGCCTTCCTGCGACGCGATCGACTCCTGGTCGGGCTGACGATGCTCATCGTGCTGACCAATCTGCTCGATCAGGCCATGACCACGGTGTTCCTGCCCCTGTGGGCACACAATGTCGTGCAGGACGCCGTGGCCTTCGGCATCGTCGGAGGAGCGTCCGGCCTCGGCATGCTGATCGGCGTTCTCGGCATGGCCGGGTTCGGGCAGCGGTTGCCACGCTGGGCGACGTTCGCCCTCTGCACCCTTCTCGCCTCCGCTCCGCCGTTCTTCGCGGTCGCCGGGTGGGCTGCCACTGTCCCGGTCGCTCTCGTCTTCCTCGTGTGCGGGATCTTCGGCGGGGTGCCGAATCCGATCATCGGGGCAGTGCAGTTCGAGCGGATACCGGTCCTCTTGCAGCCCCGCGTGCTCGGGGCGATCCGCGCGAGCGCTTACGTGGGGATCCCGTTCGGCGCGCTGGTCGGCGGCGTCCTTGGCCAGTGGCTCGGCCTCACCGGAGCGTGCCTGCTGGCGGGCATCGTCATGCTGGTCGCTACGCTGGCTCCGTCGGCGTTCCCGGTGTGGCGCGAGCTCGACCGCCGGAGAGCCGCTCCGGAAGGATGATGACCCATGCTGGTCGTCACCCTCGAGGAGGACCAGCTCGCCGGTCGTTCGGGTCATCGCCACATAGCGGTCGACCGCAGTGGTGATGTCGGCGGCTGGATCGTCGCCCGTGCGGGCCGGTTCGCCGAGCAGGACGAGGTCGAACTCGAGCCCCTTCGCGTCGACGGGGCTGAGCGACCGGACGCGCGGGGCGCCGGCGAATCCGGGGTCGTCGATGACGCAGGCGGTGCCCTCCTCGTGAGTCGTCAGCCAGTCGTCGAGGATACGGTCGCGCTCGGTGGCCGCAGCATGCCGCACCGGGATGCCGTTGTCGCGGATCGAGGTCGGAACGTTGGCGTCCGGCAGGGCCGCACGGATCACCGGCGCCGCCTCCTCCATGACCGCCACGGGCGTCCGGTAGTTGATGGACAGCGTCGCCACGGTGGCACCCGGCAGCCCGACAGCGGCGAGCCGGTCCGTCCACGTCTCCGGGAAGCCGTGCCTGGCCTGGGCGCGGTCCCCGACGACGGTCAGGCTCAGCGATGGCACCCGCCGGATCAGCATGGACCACTCGGCAGCGGTCAGCTCCTGCGCCTCGTCGACGACGAGGTGCGCGAACGGACCGGCGAGCAGCTCGGTAGACGACGCAGCCGGCCCCGTGGAGGTGTCGAGCGCGCCCCGCAGGTCCTGACCGCGGAGCATCGACATGGTCTTGAGGTCGGAGTCGTCGCTGGCGATGAGATCGCTGATGACGTCGTCCATCACCGCCCGGTCGGCGGCGGCTCGTGCCTCCTCCGCCCGGCGCCGACGGTCCCGCTCCGGGTCCCCGGCGCCCTGGAGGGCCGCATCGAGCAATGGAAGGTCGGACAGCGTCCACGCGTCGTACGGTGCGCGCTGCAGCAGCGCGGCCTCGCAGGCGGACAACCAGGGCGCGCAGCGGAGCAGCAGTGAAGGGGAGCTCCACAGCCCCCGGACGATCGCGGCGGGATCGAGCAGCGGCCACACGGTATCGAACAGCGCGGGCAGTTCGGTGTCGTCGGCCAGCGCACGCCGGATGGCGTCGGCCTCCGGGCTCCCGCCGCTCAGCCCGTACGCATCGAACTCCTCCTCGTCGTCGAATCCTCCCCGTCGGGTGTCGTGCGCCCGACCGGCGCCCGCGTCGCCCCACCCCTCGTCGCCCCACGGCCCATCGCGCCGGGTGCCGCCGTCGCCCGCCTCTGCGGAGACGACATCCACGAGGATGTCGAGCAGCGCCTCCCAGATCTCCGCCCGCGCGTCGTTGTGCGGCGCGGCGGGGTCGGCGGCGCCGATCGCCTCCGCCCACTCCCCCGGGCCGATCCGCACCTCCCCCCACGCGGTGTCCAGGACGGTCGGACGCGTCGGCGGCCGCTCCGAGAGCCGGATCGCGGCCACGATGGCGCCGGGCATTCGGCCGTCGCCCTTCAGCAGCGCTATGCGGCGGTCCGGCTCGGGGACCGCCTCCGCTCCCTCGGGCACCAGGTCGGCGAGCGTGCACGTGCGCACGCCTTCCTCGCCGAGGCCGGGCAGGATGTCCGAGACGTAGTCCGTGTAGGCGTGCGACGGTCCGATGAAGAGCACGCCGCCGCGCCCGCTTCGCAGGAGCGGGTCCGAGTACAGCAGGTAGGCGGCGCGGTGCAGCGCGACCACCGTCTTGCCGGTGCCCGGGCCGCCGTCGACCACCAGCGCGCCGTGCCCGTCCGCGCGGATGATCGCGTCCTGGTCGGCCTGGATGGTGCCCAGCACATCCCGCATTCTCGGCGTGCGGCTCGCCCCCAGGCCGGCGATGAAGGCAGACTGATCGTCGAGGGCGGCCGGCGCGGCGCCGGCTGCGTCGGTGAACGTCTCATCCCAGTAGTCCGTCACCCGCCGGTCGGTCCAGCGGTAGCGGCGGCGGGCGATCGCACCCATCGGATGCGCCCGCGTCGCCCCGAAGAACGGCTCGGCTGCCGGGGTGCGCCAGTCGACGAGAAGCCGGTCGCCGTCGGCGTCCGCGAGCCCGACGCGCCCGATGTAGATGGTGCGGTCGGTGAACTGCACCCGCCCGATGCAGAGGTCCGCCCCGAAGCGGCGCAGCAGCCGGGCGCGGCGGTTCAGGCGCATGATCTCCACCTCGCGCTCGTACGCCTCCTGTCCGTTTCCGCCCGGCGTGGCGAGCAGTGCGGCGAGGCGACGGTCGAGGTCGTCGCGCTCCTGCGCGAGACCGGCCTCGATCCGGGCGAAGTGGCGGACGTCGTCATCGATCGACGCCGGAACGGCCTTGGCGGGATGCGCGTCGAGCGCGAACGGGTGCAGCAGGGCAGGGGTCATCACGGTCCAATCACGAGGGAGAGCGCACGATTGCGTGTCATCCTGGCCATGCGGGGGCGACGTGCGCAGCCGCAACGCGTCGGCCGGCCGTGGTCACGGCAGCACCCGATAGCGGAGGTGTGTGGCGTACGGGGTGTCGATGACGTTGACGACCTCGAGCTCGATCTCGGCGGGGAGCAGGTCGAACAGCCGATGGCCGCCGCCCAGCAGCACCGGCGTCAGGTGCAGCTGGATCTCGTCCAGCACCCCCTCCTCGAGCGCCTTCTGCGCGGTGTACCCGCCCTGCACGTACACGTTGCGCTCGCCCGCAGCGGCCACGGCCTGCTTCATCGCGCTCGCGACCCCGTCGAGCACGTAGTGTACGTTCGGGTACCCCCACCGGGCGGCGGGGCCTGGCGGCCGATGGCTGGGGATGAAGATGGGGACGCCGTTGTGCACGTCGCCTCCCCAATGGTCCATGAGTTCGGCGGTGCGCCGGCCGGTGACGACCGCGCCGATCTGGTCGAGCTCGCCGGCCAGAGCCTTCGCCTCACCGGTCAGCGCGCTGGAATCTCCCCCGGGCGCGTACCACTCATGGAGTCTGTTGCCGTCGTCGCCGCCCAGGAAGTCGTCGGGCGTCGAGATGTACCCATCGACGGACATGGACATGTAAAGGACCGTTGTCATCGTTCTTTCTCTTTTCTGCATGAACCGCTCCGACGGAGCCCTCTCCCCCGGTCAGCGCAAGGTTCTGAAGAAGCTGCGCATGTTCGCGGCAACGAGATCAGGCGACTGCTTCGCGGTGAAAT
>JAEWJG010000041.1 GCA_023386675.1 Actinomycetes bacterium | reverse complement strand
GCCGGCGACACGCAGCGCGGACGCCGGCTGCTGGAGCGCTATCTGGCGGCAGAGGTGGACCGGACCGGCTTCGACTACTCCGACTACTACGCGATCGGCTTCGCCGGCATGGCCGAGATCGCACGCGCCGAGGGCGACGCTGCCGAGGCGGTCCGGCTCTACGGCCAGGCGCTCGGGGCGATCTCCGAGGCGCAGGACTCGCGGATGAGCGCGCTCAGCCCGTGGCTGATCATGCTCGGCGCCGCCGGACTGGTGACGCGCCTGCGCGTGCAGGCGGAGGAGCCGGGCGTGACCGAACCGGCGGAGACGGATGCGGCGGCGGCCGCCTTGCGCACCCGCATCCTGGTCACGGCGCGGCTCAACCCGCCGTCGCTCGACCAGCCGGTGATGGGCTCGGGGTTCGCCGGTGTGGCGGCGTGGATGCTCGACCCGAGCGTCGCCGACAGGCGCCCGGGGGCTGCCCGCGACTCCTGGCTGGCCGCCGGGTCCGCGCTCTTCGCACTTGCCGAGCGGGCCAACTCGCGGCAGGACGTGAAGAGCCTGCACCGCGACGATCTGGAGGCACGGTTCGTGATGGACCACGGCGCGGCGGCCCTGGCCGTGGCTCGCGCGGAGGCCGCGGACGCCTCCCCCGCCGAGGCGGTCCGTCGCGGGCTGGCGCTGCTGTCCGCCCTGCGCTTCTAGCAACTTCTGTTGACAAACTCGATTAAGCAACTATTGTTGCTTACATGGATACCACCACGCCGTTTCCCGACCCCGTCGGCGGCGTCGCCGACGGTCTCGCCGCCGTCGTCGCCCTCCGCGAGCTCGCCGACCGGCTCGAAGACGCCGAGGTCGAGCGCGCCCTGCGCGAGGGCTGGAGCTGGACGCAGATCGCCGACGCGCTCGGCATCACGCGCCAGGCCGTCCACAAGAAGCACCTCCGCCGCGTGGCCGCCGCCGGCGTCGAACTGAGGAGACGCAATGTCTGAGACCCCTCCCGGCAGCACCCAGAACCTGCCCGGCCAGCCACTGTCGCGTGCGCTGCGCCCGGTCGTCGTCCGCTCGATCGCCGAGGCGCAGCAGCGCAACGCGCCGGTCGTCGAGGCCGAGCACCTGCTGCTCGCCCTGTCCCGGGTCGGCACCCCCGCCATCCGGTCCGTCCTCGCCGGCGCCGGCCTCGATCCATCCGGTCTGGAAAACGCGCTGGCCGCCGAGCGCACAGCCGGACTGCGCGCCGCCGGTGTCACGCCTCCGCCCGCAGAGCGCCTGGTCGCCGCACCGCGCGTCACCCGTCCCCGCTGGGGCGCATCCGCCAAGGAGGCGCTGACGAGGGCGCACCGCGTCGCCTCCGCACACCACCGGCAGCGGATGGGCGAACTCGACCTGCTCGCCGCGCTGCTCGGCCTGGAGCTGGGGACCGTGCCGCGTGCGCTCTCCCTCGCCGGCGTCGACCGCGCCGCGCTGCTCGACTCCGCCCGCCGCGCCGCCTGAGCACATCCCCTCACACGCCCTTACATCCACGCGCCGCCCGTGTAAGCGGCACGTAAGGGCGATGTAAGCGCGCCCGCGCATCATCGGGACATCACCATTCCACCAGGAAAGGATCATCATGACTCGAAGCTCGGAGTGGGCGGTCGAAGCCCACGGGCTCGTCAAGACCTTCGGCGACAACCGGGCGGTCGACGGCGTCGACCTCACGGTCCGCGCCGGTGCCGTCTACGGCGTCCTCGGCCCGAACGGGGCCGGCAAGACCACCACGATCTCCATGCTCGCGACCTTGCTGAAGCCGGACGCGGGTGAGGCCCTCATCTTCGGCCACGACGTCCGTCGCGAGCAGCAGGTCGTCCGGCAGCTCATCGGCGTGACCGCCCAGTTCGCGTCCGTCGACGAGACCCTGTCGGCCAACGAGAACCTCATGATCTTCTCCCGCCTCCTCGGTCTCTCCGGCCGCGAGGCCAAGCGGAAGACCGCGGAGCTGCTCGAGGAGTTCGGGCTCACGGAAGCGGCCAAGCGCCCACTCAAGAAGTTCTCCGGCGGCATGCGGCGCCGCCTCGACCTCGCCGCCAGCCTCATCGCCCAGCCGCCGCTCATCTTCCTGGACGAGCCGACCACCGGCCTCGACCCGCGCACTCGCGCGCAGATGTGGGACACCACCCGCCGCCTGGTCGCCACCGGATCCACCGTGCTGCTCACCACGCAGTACCTGGACGAGGCCGACCAGCTGGCCGACCGGATCGCGGTCATCGACCGCGGACGGGTCGTCGCCGAGGGCACCGCCGACGAGCTCAAGGCGTCGGTCGGCGAGTCCTCGCTGCAGCTGCGCCTGGCCGACCCGGCCGACATCGAGGACGCCCGCCGCGCCATCCAGACCGTGCTCGGTGTGGATGCGGTCGTCTCGCCGGAAGGCTCTCGCATCACCGCACCCATGCGCGACGCGGACGCCGTCACCGACCTCTTCGTGACCTTCCGCGAGGCCGGCATCCACCTGCAGGAGATGTCCGTGCAGAAGCCCACCCTCGACGAGGTGTTCCTCACCCTCACCGGTCACGGCGTCGAGGACGAGAAGGCGGACGAGGAGCCCGCCGACGCCGCCACCCCCGAAGGAGTCCGCGCATGACCGCCATCGCCACCATCACCCCGCCGTCCGAGCGGAACCTCAAGAACCATGTCAGCGTGCGACAGACGCTCGCGAACACCCTGACGATGGCGCGTCGAGGCCTGCTGAAGGTGCGGCGCACGCCCGAGCAGCTGTTCGATGTGACTCTGCAGCCCGTCATCTTCACCGTCATGTTCGCGTGGCTGTTCGGTGGCGCGATCGCGGGCAGCGTGGGCGCCTATCTTCCGCAGCTGATCCCCGGCATCCTCGTGCAGACCGTCATCACGGCGTCGGTCGTGACCGGCGTGCAGTTGCGCGAAGACATGGACAAGGGCGTGTTCGACCGCTTCAAGTCGCTGCCGATCGCCCGCATCGCGCCGCTCTCGGGCGCACTTCTCGCGGACACCCTGCGATACGCCATCGCGACGACGATCACGTTCCTCGTCGGATTCGCCATGGGCTACCGTCCTGGCGCCGGCTTCGGTTTCGCGGCGCTGGGAGGTCTGCTGGTGGTCGTGTGCGCCTGGGCGATCAGTTGGATCTTCGCCTTCTTCGGCGTGATCGCCCGCACCGCGGGCTCGGTGCAGGGCATCTCGTTCCTCATCCTGTTCCCGCTGACCTTCTTCTCGAACGCGTTCGTCTCGCCGAGCACCCTCCCCTCGTGGCTGGAGTGGTTCGTGAACATCAACCCGGTGTCGCACCTCGTGACCGCCGTGCGCGACCTCGCGAACAACGGCACCTTCGGCGCGGACGGCTGGATCGCGCTGCTCGGAGCGGCCGTGATCGTCGCGGTGTTCGCCCCGCTCACGGTCCGGGCGTACATGCGGAAGGCCTGACCGGTCCCCGGTCACCCGACGGCGGCCGTCGCATCCTGCGGAGGGATGGGGCGGCCGCTTCCGCGCGTGCGCGGGTGCCTCGTCGCGTCGGAGTCTCGGCCCGATCGTGGCCGATTCTCCTGCGTGACTGCCAATCGTCGGAGATTCGTAACGTGAAGTCCGACTTTCCACAGTTACCCGCCGTCGCGAGTTCTCCACCGATTCCGCATCCGGGCCCGGTCGCGGTTCGACACCGCCGAGGCTGGTCACATGCGAATGAACTCCACGACTCTCAGCCACGCACCGCTGGCGCCTCCTCCTACGCACGATCCGTGCGCGGATGCGCGCACAGACGCCGGAAAGTCGCGGTCGCGGCGACATACACTGGTGGATGTGACAGCGTACGTCTCGGCCTTCGACCTGTTCTCGATTGGCATCGGCCCCTCGAGCTCGCACACCGTCGGACCGCTCCGAGCCGCTGCCGCCTTCGCCGCCCGCCTCGACGCGGACGGGATGCTCGACCGCGTCGACCAGGTTACCTGCACCCTGTATGGGTCGCTCGGTTCCACCGGCATCGGGCACGGAACGCCGGATGCGGTCGTCGCCGGTCTGCGCGGACTGCGGCCGGAGACCTGCCGGCCGGATGACGTCCGCGGCGCCTGGTCCGACCTGCAGCCGGGCGCGAGCCTCCTGCTCGCCGGCCGTCGCAGCATCCCGCTGTCGAAGGACGACATCGACTTCGAGCCGCGCACGCGCCTCCCCGGCCACCCCAACGCCCTGACGCTGCGCGCGTGGGGCCGGGATGCGGCCGGTCAGCGCTCGCCGCTCCCCCTGCTGGAGGAGACGTACTACTCGATCGGCGGCGGTTTCATCCGCCGTGACGGCGAGCAGGCGCAGCTGGCGGCGCAACAGGAGCACCCGCTCCCCTTCGCCAGCGCCGAGGAGCTGTTGGCGATCTGCGAGCGCGACGGCATCCCGATCTGCGAGGTCGCGCGCCGCAACGAGGTCGCGCTGCACGGGGAGGACGCGGTGCGGGAGCGACTCGACCTGATCTGGGAGGCGATGGCCGAGTGCGTCGCCCGCGGTCTCGCCGGCGACGGCACGCTGCCCGGCGGCCTCGGCGTGCGTCGCCGCGCCGCCGCGATGCGGGAGCACCTGGAGTCGGTGCAGGACGACCCGGGACGCGCGACCGCCCTGGAGTGGCTGCACGCCTTCGCGCTCGCGGTGAACGAGGAGAACGCCTCCGGCGGCCGCGTCGTCACCGCCCCGACCAACGGCGCGGCAGGGATCGTGCCCGCCGTCGCGCACTACTACCTGCGGTTCGTGCCGGGTGCGTCGGCGGAGGGCATCCGGCAGTACCTGCTGACCGCCACCGCGATCGGCTCGCTGTTCAAGGCCAACGCCTCGATCTCGGGAGCGGAGGGAGGCTGCCAGGCCGAAGTCGGTTCGGCCTGCGCCATGGCCGCCGGCGCCCTGTGCGCCGTGCTCGGCGGCACGCCGCGCCAGGTCGAGAACGCGGCCGAGATCGCGATGGAGCACCACCTCGGGCTCACCTGCGATCCGGTCGGCGGTCTGGTGCAGATCCCGTGCATCGAACGCAACGCGATCGCGTCCTCCACCGCCGTCTCCGCCGCACGGCTGGCGCTCCACGGCGACGGCCGACACCTCGTGTCGCTCGATACCGTGATCGAGACCATGCGGCAGACCGGCTTGGACATGTCCACGAAGTACAAGGAGACGAGCGAGGGCGGGCTCGCCGTCAACGTCATCGAGTGCTGAGGGCGTCGGTTACGACGCGTTGCGGACTGCATTTCGGGCGTCGGAGGTCGTGGCTAGCGTGATCGGGTGACCATCACCGACCGCACAACCACCCCGACCGCCGTCCCGGCCACCGCGCTCGCAGCCGGGCTCGACGGACCCCTCGTGTCGACGCAGTGGCTCGCCGACCACCTGGGCTCAGACGGGCTCGTCGTGCTCGACGCGACCGTCGTGCCGGCGCCGGGTTCAGGCGGGCGGGCGACATATCGCAGCGGGTGGGACGGGTTCGTCTCGGAGGGGCATATCCCCGGCGCGGCCTTCGCCGATTTACTGGGGGCGTTCAGCGACCCTGAAGGCCGCTTCCCGTTCACCCGTCCGGACGCGGAGGCGTTCGAGGCGGCGGTCGCCGGCCTCGGCATCGGCGCGGACACCACCGTCGTGGTCGCGGACGCCGCGGTCGGGCAGTGGGCCGCGCGGCTGTGGTACCTGTTCCGTTCGTTCGGTCACGACCGGGTCGCAGTGCTCGACGGCGGGGTCACAGCATGGCGGGGTGAGGGCCGGCCTCTGGAGCAGGGCCCGGCGTCGCCTGCCGCACGTGCGCGTATCGAGCCGCTCGCCGCGCGTCCCCGTCCGGGGTTCTGGGTCTCGACGGACGAGGTGGCCGCGATCGTCGCCGGCTCCCGGCCGGGAGCGCTGGTGTGCGGCACGCCGCCGCGCGACTTCGCCGCCCGTCACATCCCGGGAAGCGTGAGTGCCCCGGCTGTGCGCCTGGTCGACCGGGAAGAGAACACGCTGCTGCCTGCACGCGAGTTGTGTGTGCTGTTCGCCGACGTCCTCGACGCTCCCGGTCCGGTCGTCGTCTACTGCGGCGCCGGCATCGCGGCGGCCGCGGACGCCCTGGCGCTCGCCGTGCTCGGGAGGGACGACGTGCTGCTGTACGACGGCTCCCTCAGCGAGTGGACGGCAGACCCCGCCGCACCGGTGGCGTCCGTCGCGTGAGGGAGCACGGCGACTCCTAGCTCGCTCCGAGCGTCGAACCGTAGGCTGCGATCATGACCGTGATGGACATCCCCTTCGAGACCATCGACGGCGAGCAGACGGCCCTCTCCGCGTACGCGGGCAAGGTCATCCTCGTCGTCAACGTCGCCTCCCGCTGCGGGCTCGCGCCGCAGTACGAGAAGCTCGAGAAGCTGCAGGAGACCTACGGCGACCGCGGGTTCACCGTGGTCGGCTTCCCCAGCAACCAGTTCCTCCAGGAACTCGGCACGACCGACGCCATCAAGGAGTACTGCTCCACCACGTGGGGCGTGACATTCCCGATGGCCGAGAAGGTGAAGCTGAACGGCCGCAACGCGCACCCGCTCTACCAGGAGCTGACCAAGCACCCGGACGCGGACGGCAAGGCCGGACGCGTGAAGTGGAACTTCGAGAAGTTCGTCATCACTCCGGACGGGGCGGTGCACCGCTTCCGCCCGCAGACCGAACCGGACGACCCGGCCATCGTCGGCCTCATCGAGGAGTCGCTTCCCGCGGCTGCGTGATCGCTCGGCGGGTGGTCAGGCGCGCCGGAACCAGCGGCCGCCGACGCGCTCGGTGAGCCGCCAGGCGCCGGTGTCGGCAAGAGTCTGCACGTGCGCCACGGTGTGCTCGGCCACGCGAAGCGCCAGGCGGACATCGTCCTCCATGAACCGCACGGTGATGCGGGCCTCGCCGGCCACCACATCCACGCTGCTCGCCTCGACCACGGCGAGTTCGCGTGCGGCGTCGGCGGCGGCGGGTTCGACCGAACGCGGGTCGACGCCCGGGCGCAACCGGCCGACGGCGAGGATCACGCGGAAGGAGGGCACCCGCTGAGCCTACGCGCGTCGATGCCGCGGAACGGACCGGTCGGGCGTACGCTGACCCGACCAGAGAAGCACGATCGGGGGATCGGAAGGAGTGCGCTGGTGCACGACACGAACACGGATGAACTGGAGACCACCCGGGCGGATGACGCCCTGGATGCCGCAGAACTGACCGAGCTGGAGGCCCTGCTCCGCGAACGACGGCAGGGAGACGTCGCCGAGTCGCAGCGGATGGCGGAGTCGCTGGGGGTGCTGCTGGCGTCCCGCTCGGAGTCGACGGCCGACGACGAGCACGACCCGGAGGGCCCGACCCTCTCCTCGGAGTGGAGCCGCCTGCAGGCGCTGCGCTCGGACGCGGCACACGACATCGTCGCGGTGGACGCCGCGCTGGAACGCATCCACCGCGGAACATACGGTGTGTGCGCCCGCTGCGGACGGTCGATCGGGGTGGACCGGCTGCGTGCGCGCCCGACGGCCGAGCTCTGCATCCGCTGCGCGGTCGCCGTGGAATCGTAGCCGGACGCTTTCCGCCGGACGCGGTCGCGCGCGCTCCCGTCTAGGACGGCGTGCGGGCGAGGTACACGGCCTCGGTTCGGCTGGAGGCGCCCACCTTGCGGAGGATGCTCGACACGTGCACGCTCGCGGTCTTGGCGCTGATGTAGAGGCGCTCGCCGATCTGCTTGTTGCTGAGGCCCTGCTCGATGAGAGCGAGCACCTGCTCCTCGCGCTCGGTCAGCGGCGCACCGTGCGCGGTCGCCACCGGCGCGGCGCGTCCGGGCTCGCCGGTGAGCGCGTCGGCGGCCTCGATG
>JAEWJG010000357.1 GCA_023386675.1 Actinomycetes bacterium | reverse complement strand
ATTCCGCCGCCCCGTCGGCGGGGACGACCCGGTTCGGGTTGTCCGGATCGGTCACCGCCGGGTACTGCACGAACACCATGTTCTGGAGGCAGGTGTCCTTCAGCGCGAGCGCGATCTGTACGAGGGTCGTCGGGTTCGTCAGCGTCTCGGACGGCGTGATGTTGTTGACCGCCGCCTTGGCCAGCGCGTAGAGCTGCACGGGATTCGACAGCACACCGCCGCTGACGATCTTGCGCGCGAGCGCCGACAGGAACACCTGCTGGTTGGAGATGCGTCCGAGGTCGCTGCCGTCGCCGACGCCGTGGCGGCTGCGCAGGAACGAGAGCGCCACATCCCCGACGATCGTGTTCTGCCCCGCCGGAAGGTCGAGCGGCGGGTTGGTGTAGTCGTCGGTGACCCGGCTGGCGAGGCACACGGTCACGCCGCCGACCGCGTTGGACATCGCGCTCACGCCGTTGAAGTTGATGGTCGCCGCGAACGGGATGGTCACCCCGGTCAGCTTCGACACCGTCGCCACGACGCAGTTCAGGCCGCCGCGCGACAGCGCCGTGTTGAACTGCGCGTACGACGTGCCGTCGATCGTCCCCTTCCCGTTCGGGTCGGGGCACTCCGGGATGGCGACCATGAGGTCGCGCGGGAAGCTGACCACCATCATGCTCTTGTGGTCCTGGGCGATGTGCAGCAGCATCGTGACGTCGTTGTTGCCTGCGCCGCTGCTGGCATCCTGCTCGTCCTGGCTGTTGTAGATACCGCCGAGGTCGCTGCGGCTGTCGGTGCCTGCGAGCAGGAGGTTGATGCCGCCGGGCATCGCCGAGACGTTCGGGATGTCCTGCGGGATGGCCGACTGGCCGGGCGCCGCCTGGAGGTGCACGCCGGTCTTGATCGAGCGCGCCACATCCCACACGGCGTAGGCCGCGACGGACCCGACGCTCACGAAGACGACGACCACGACGGCGGCCAGCAGCTTGAGGGCCGCCACGGCGCCGCGCCGCCGGGGAAGGCGGCCGTGCCGGACGCCCTCCGGTCCGCGGGCGCGCTGGTGGCGTCGCGGCAGATCGGTCATCGGCATCCCTCGGTCGTCGGTCGTTGACGCGATCCTATCCGCCCACCCTTTCCCTCGGCTGCGAGGGGCGCGCCGCGGATGTGACCGTTCTCACCCGGGTGAGGCGCACGACGGCCGAACGACCGTTCCGTGCGGGGCGCCCGGCGGCTACGCTCGCAGCATGACGAACAAGACGCCGCGCGAGGAAGAGATCCAGAAGGAGCAGGAGGCGAAGGACGCCGAGAAGGAGCGCCTGGAGCAGGAGGAGGAGCGCCGGCTCCGCTGACCGCTTCTTGCCTTCGAGCTCCGCGACCCGCTACAGTCGTGATCCTTGCGCCGATCGGCGCAGGCAGCCCACGCTGAAGAACGCCGAACGGAAGGACGCGCGATGAGCCCCCTGCAGTATCTGCAGCGCGACAACCGCGCCTTCCGCGCGCTCGAGCGCATCCGGGGTCTGTAGCACCATCGCCGCAGCCCCGCCGTTCGAGGTCCGGGGCTGTCCTTCCTTCGCGTCTCGCGTCGGTCCGGCCGTCCCGGCCGCACACCGACGAAGAGACGAAAGGATCATGGAAAGAATCTCGAACCGCCTGCTGAGCTGGGCCTCGCTCCTGGAGGACTCCACGCGCGCGCAGGCGGTCACCACTTCGCGGATGCCGTTCATCCACCCGCACCTCGCCCTGATGCCGGATGCGCACCTGGGCCTGGGTGCGACGGTCGGCTCGGTCATCCCGACGCTCGGCGCCATCATGCCGGCTGCCGTCGGGGTCGACATCGGCTGCGGGATGATCGCGGTCCGCACACAGTTCACGCGCGACGACGTGGCGGCGAACGCCACGCCGCTGTCCGTGCTGCGTACCGACATCGAGCGGGCGATCCCGCTGTCCGCCGGCGCCCGCAACCGGAAGATCGTGGCCACCGCCGAGCCTCGCATCGCCGAGCTGACGAGAATGGCCGAGGAGGCCGGGTTCGACCCGGCGGAGCACCGGCGCGACTGGGAGTACCAGCTGGGCACCCTCGGCTCCGGCAACCACTTCATCGAGGTGAGCCTGGACGAGGACGACGCCGTCTGGCTGTTCCTGCACTCGGGCTCGCGCGGCGTCGGCAACCGGATCGCCGGCCACCACATCGCCGTCGCCCAGGACCTGATGCGGAGATGGTGGATCGAGCTCCCCGACAAGGACCTCGCCTACCTGGTCGAGGGCACGGACGAGTTCGACGCCTACATCGCCCAGCTGCGGTGGGCCCAGCACTTCGCGCTGCTCAACCGCGAGGAGATGATGGACCGCGTGGTGCGGCAGGCGTCGGAGTGGTTCGGCACGCCGGTGGTCGAGCAGGAGCGCATCAACTGCCACCACAACTTCACGGAGCGGGAGACCCACTTCGGCAAGGAGGTGTGGGTGTCGCGCAAGGGAGCGATCTCGGCGCGTCCCGGGCAGCCGGGCCTCATCCCCGGGTCGATGGGGACGGCGTCGTACGTCGTCGCCGGTAAGGGGAACCCGCTGTCGCTGCACTCGTCGCCGCACGGCGCCGGGCGGCAGTTCTCGCGGTCGGCGGCGCGCAAGCGCTTCACCGTCGAGCAGCTGCGGGAGGCCATGACCGGCATCGAGTTCCGCGACACCGACGCCTTCCTCGACGAGATCCCGCAGGCCTACAAGCCGATCGACCAGGTGATGGCGGACGCCGCCGACCTCGTCGAGGTGCGGCACACGCTCCACCAGCTGGTCAACGTCAAGGGCGACTGAGCGGCGCGGGCGGCACGTCACGCCACATGGTCGTGACGGCCGCCCCGTCGATCACGGAGGCGAAGCCGCCGAGCGGGCGGAAACCCGCCCGCTCGTAGCGGTGGTCGTTGCCGGGGTTCGTCGACTCCAGGTAGGCCGGGATGCCCTGCGCGTCGAACGCGCGCAGGCTCTCGGCGAGCAGCTCCTGACCGATCCCCCGGCCGCGGTGGTCGGGATGCGTGGCCAGCAGGCTGAGGTACATGTGGGGCCGGTCGTGCGGGTGCGACTGCTCGAACCGCTCCCACAGGCGCTGGTAGGCGTCGAAACGATCGGGCGTCAGCGTCCGTCGCATGAGGGCGTCGGCCTGATCCTCCTGCTCGTCAGTGAGCTCTGGCACGTCCGGCGGCAGCCAGACCGCGACCGTCGCGGCCTCGCCGTGCGGACCGTCGACGAGCCGGACCTCCCCGTGCGGGATGGCGCCGTCGGCGAAGAAGCGCCAGAACGCCTCCAGGTGGCCGGTGCCTCCGTCGGCGGCCTCCAGGGCAGGGCCCCAGACCGGGTCGTCACGGAAGGCGAGCGCGATCGTCGTGGTGATCGCGCCGGCGTCGGCGGACGTGGCGGTGCGGCTCTGCATACCGAGAACTGTAGCGCCTACGAAAAGACCCCCGGCGAAGCGTTTCCGCTTACGACCGGGGGTTTCGGTGGATCTGAGGGGACTCGAACCCCTGACCCCCTGCATGCCATGCAGGTGCGCTACCAGCTGCGCCACAGACCCATTTTCTGATCCGTTCGGGCCTTTCGGACCTCCCGGAACAACTCGTCCAGCCTACTACATCCCGACCGCCAGGAAAAACTGAGACCGGCTCGTGTCGCGCTACTCGGCCGCTTCGTGGACCGGGAGCTCGATCGGGAGGACAGGGCAGTCCTTCCAGAGGCGCTCGAGTGCGTAGTACATCCGGTCCTCCTCATGGAAGACGTGAACGACCAGGTCGCCGAAGTCGAGCAGCACCCAGCGACCTTCTGCCTTGCCCTCGCGGCGCAGCGTCTTGACGCCCGCCTCGTTGAGCTTGTCCTCGACCTCGGAGGCGATCGCGAGCACGTTGCGCTCGACGCGGCCACTGGCCAGCAGGAACGCGTCGGTCAGCGGCAGCGGCCCGGAGACGTCGAGCGCGACGAGATCCTGCGCGCCCTTCGAGTCGGCGGCGGCTGCGGCCACCTGCAGGATGTCGCGGGCGTGCTGGGATGCGGTCACAGAGAGACCTCCGGTCGCGTTCGGTACGAGGGTGATGCGGTGATGGATGCGGACGCGCGGATGATCAGAACACCTTCAGGACGTAGGCGGCGACGAGCAGGCCGATGACGCCGACGGCGAGGACGCCCGCGACGGTCATCAGGACCACCGGGAGGGCGTTGCCGCGCTTCTTGGGCGGCGCGATGACGCCGCGGGTCGAGGTGTGGGTGCTGATGGCGCGGGAGGCGCGCACCGGCTGGACCTCGGACGTGTTGAACTCGTTGTCCTCGCCGTCGAGCAGGCGGTCGATGTCGGAGGAGTCGATGCGGTCGGGGTGCGCGCCGGTGGCGCCCATGCCGCGCGGGAGGTCGATCGACCCGGTGACCAGGATCTCGCCGGTCTGCGTGAGCGGCGAGCTGACGTCCGGCTGCGGGATGACGGGCAGGATGAGGGCGTTGGTCGTCGTCGCGGCCGTGGACTGGGTGACGTTGCGGGTCGTGATCGGCTGGTTCTGGTCGTCCAGCTCTGCCGCGGTCGACCAGTGGCCGGTCGGCGGCGTGAAGGGACGGCGCTCCTGGGCGGAGGTGTCCTCGTCGGCGTCGGCTCGGGCCGGAGCTGCGGAGGCCGGAGCCGCGGAGGCTGCAGGGGCGGCTGCCGCC
>JAEWJG010000325.1 GCA_023386675.1 Actinomycetes bacterium | reverse complement strand
CCGCCGCCGGAGACTTCGCCCCGGGTCTTGGTCTTGTGCGTGCCCTGGCGGGCCGCAGCCAGCTGCGCGACGACGACCTGGTGCAGCAGCGGAATGCTGGCCTGCGCGTCGAAGATGTCGTCCGGCAGCTCGACGGTGCCGTTGGTGGCGCCGTCGACCGTCTTGATGTCAACGGTGGTCACTTGGTGATCCCACCCTTCTGCGACTTCGCGTCAACCTTGGCCGCGGTGCGCAGCAGCACGAGGCTGCCCTTCGGGCCGGGGACCGCGCCCTTGATCAGGATCAGGCCCTGCTCCAGCTCGACCGCCTGGACGGTGAGGTTCTGCACGGTGAAGCGGGCGCCACCCATGCGGCCGGCCATCCGGGTGCCCTTGAAGACACGACCCGGGGTGGCGCAGGCGCCGATGGAACCGGGCGAGCGGTGCTTGCGCTCGACACCGTGGCTGGCACGCAGGCCGTGGAAGCCGTGCCGCTTCATGACGCCGGCGTAGCCCTTGCCCTTGGTGCGGCCGGTGACGTCGATGCGCTGGCCCGCGGTGAAGCTGTCGGCCGTGATCTCCTGGCCGAGCGAGTACTCGCCGGCGTCGGTGGTCCGCAGCTCCACGATGTGGCGACGGGGCGCGACGTCCGCCTTGGCGAAGTGGCCCGACCGCGGCTTGTTGACCTTGCGCGGGTCGATCTGGCCCCACGCGAGCTGGACCGCGGAGTAACCGTCGTTGTCAGCCGTGCGCACCTGGGTCACGACGCACGGGCCGGCCTGCACCACAGTCACCGGGACGACCTTGCCGTTGTCCCAGATCTGGGTCATGCCGAGCTTCTCACCCAGGATGCCCTTGACTTGCCTGTCCATAAGTCCGGTCCCTACAGCTTGATCTCGATGTCGACACCAGCCGGCAGGTCGAGCCGCATGAGCGAGTCAACCGTCTTCGGGGTCGGGTCGATGATGTCGATCAGACGCTTGTGCGTGCGCATCTCGAAGTGCTCGCGCGAGTCCTTGTACTTGTGCGGCGAGCGGATCACGCAGTAGCGGTTGATCTCAGTGGGCAGCGGCACCGGCCCAGCGACCTGAGCCCCGGTGCGCGTGACCGTCTCGACGATCTTCCGCGCCGAGGAGTCGACGACCTCGTGGTCGTAGGCCTTGAGCCGGATGCGGATCTTCTGTCCCGCCATGGTGGCTTCAGTTCCCTCTCTCATGCGAGGTCTCTCGACCTCGCGGAACCCCGAAGGGTCCGGTGCCGCCTATTTGGTCTGTCCGACCCCCGCGGTCGGGCGTGTCGCGGCCAAGGGCCAGGCTCCGCCGCCGACGTCCTTCTCAGGACCGCTGGTGGCTGGAGACCTACCCCAGGGCGTGCCACGCCCGGATCGCGGAGGTGAGCGCCAGTTGCAGAACTGACGCCGCGCGGAAGCGGTCGAGACCTCTCATTGAGCAGTCTCGACCGCCCCGCGACGCAACCCGACCATTATGCCGCACGAGGTGCGACAAAGTGAAATCGGGGTGCCTCAGGTCGTTACTTGAGGATCTTCGTCACACGGCCGGCGCCGACGGTGCGGCCACCCTCGCGGATCGCGAAGCGGAGGTTCTCCTCCATGGCGATCGGCTGGATGAGCTGCACGGTCATGCCGGTGTTGTCGCCGGGCATGACCATCTCGGTGCCTTCCGGCAGCGTGACGACGCCGGTGACGTCCGTGGTGCGGAAGTAGAACTGCGGACGGTAGTTCTGGAAGAACGGGGTGTGCCGGCCACCCTCCTCCTTGGAGAGGATGTAGACGGTCGCCTCGAACTCGGTGTGCGGGGTGTTGCTACCCGGCTTCACCACGACCATGCCGCGCTCGACGTCCTCGCGCTTGATACCACGCAGGAGCAGACCGACGTTCTCGCCGGCGCGCGCCTCGTCGAGGATCTTGCGGAACATCTCGATCGCCGTGCAGGTGGTCTTCATCGACTTGGCCTTGATGCCAACGATCTCGACCTCCTCGTTCGGCTTGAGGATGCCACGCTCGACACGGCCGGTCACGACGGTGCCACGACCGGTGATCGTGAAGACGTCCTCGACGGGCATGAGGAACGGCTTCTCGGTCTCGCGCTCGGGCTGCGGGATCGCGCTGTCCACGGCACCCATGAGCTCCATGAGGGCGTCCGACCACTTCGGGTCGCCCTCGAGGGCCTTGAGGGCCGAGACGCGCACGACCGGAGCGTCGTCGCCCGGGAACTCCTGGCTCGACAGCAGCTCACGGACCTCGAGCTCGACGAGCTCCAGGAGCTCCTCGTCCTCGACCATGTCGCTCTTGTTCAGCGCCACCACGATGTAGGGGACGCCGACCTGGCGGGCCAGCAGCACGTGCTCGCGGGTCTGCGGCATCGGGCCGTCGGTCGCCGCGACCACCAGGATCGCGCCGTCCATCTGCGCGGCGCCGGTGATCATGTTCTTGATGTAGTCGGCGTGACCCGGGCAGTCGACGTGCGCGTAGTGCCGCTTCTCGGTCTGGTACTCGACGTGCGCGATCGAGATGGTGATGCCACGAGCCTTCTCCTCGGGCGCCTTGTCGATCTCGTCGAACGGCGTGTACGGGTTGAGGGCCGGCATCTTGTCATGCAGGACCTTCGTAATCGCCGCGGTCAGCGTCGTCTTCCCGTGGTCGATGTGACCGATGGTGCCGATGTTGACGTGCGGCTTAGTCCGCTCGAACTTCGCCTTCGCCACTGGTGTCCTCCT
>JAEWJG010000322.1 GCA_023386675.1 Actinomycetes bacterium | reverse complement strand
CGCACAGAGTGCACGCTCAAAGGGCTTCGGGCGTGCACTCTTTGCGGACTCGACGGTGGGAGGGAGAGGGGGCGCGGGTCAGGCGCCCTGAGCGTCCTTGTGCTCGTCGGGGCCGCCGCCCGAGTTGGTGTCCTCGCCGGGCTCGGACTGGCTGCCGTCGGAGTTGGAGCCGTCGGGCAGCTCGTCGGCGTCGGGGCGCTTGTTCTCGTCGCTCATGGGGTTCCTTCCGTTGAGTCCTTGCCGCGCGAACGTACCCCGGCCGCGGACGACCCGCTAGCAGAGGGGCGCCCCGGGCCGTACCGGAGGCGCCCTCCGACAGGTCTAGACTCTCGTCGGAGACGCACGGAGGCCACCACGAACAACCCGATCCCGCCCCAGGGGCCCGACCCCCGTCGCGCACTCGTCACGGGCGGATCGCGCGGGATCGGCCGCCGGATCGCCGAGACGCTGGCCGCCGACGGCGTGGATGTGGTGCTCACGTTCCGCCGCGAGGCCGACGCCGCGCAGGAGGTCGTCGACGGCATCCTCAGCGTGGGCGGTTCGGCCCGCGCCCACCGGCTCGAGCTGGAGAGCGAGGAGGACATCGACCGCCTCTTCGAGGAGGAGTTCCCCGCGGGCAGCGCCCTCGATGTGCTGGTCGCGAGCGCCGCCTCCTCCGCGTTCAAGCCGGCCGCCGAGCTGACCTCGC
The DNA here is from genome assembly GCA_023386675.1 of Actinomycetes bacterium. Taxonomy (GTDB): domain Bacteria; phylum Actinomycetota; class Actinomycetes; order Actinomycetales; family Microbacteriaceae; genus Leifsonia. The sequence continues at coordinate 10,864 of JAEWJG010000322.1, read as the reverse complement.
GCCACCTGGAGCGGTCGTGGGCGACCAACGTGCGCTCGTTCGTCCTCCTCTCCCAGCGAGCGACCGAGCGGATGCGCGAGCGCGGTGGCGGACGCATCGTCGCCGTCACGAGCTACGGCAGCCACCGGGCGTTCCCGCTGTACGGCGCGATCGGCTCCGACAAGGCGGCCGTCGAGTCCTGGGTGCGGCACCTCGCAGCCGAACTCGGCGCGGACGGGATCACGGTCAACGCGGTCAACGGCGGTCTCGTCGACACCGACTCGCTGCACTACTTCTACGGCAACGACGGCGTGCCCGACCTCGACGTGATGACGTCACGCATCCCGCTCGGGAGGCTCGGCACCGCCGACGACATCGCCGGCGCCGTCCGCTTCCTCGCCTCCGCATCCGCCGGGTACATCACCGGTCACACCCTCGTCGTCGACGGCGGGCTCACCGTCGTCGCGCCGCCGTTCTGGCCGGAGCTCCGGCAAGACGCCTCCCCCACCGAACCGAGACGGAGTCGACGCCCACCGGACGCCTGAATCCCCTGCCCGAGGAGAACCATGACCCTCACCGACCCGACCGCGCACGTCATCGAACCGAACACCGAGTACGACCCGGGCACCCTCCGCGCGGTGTTCGAGCAGCACTTCACCTACGCCTCCGCCGTGGAGCGGAACACCCACCGCTACGCCGCGCGCGTCGCCCTGACCGACCCGCCGTCGGGCCGCAGCTGGACGTACGCGCAGCTCGGCGAGGTGACCGGCGCGCTGGTCGCGGGGCTGGCCGAGCGGGGCGTCGGCGTGGGCGACATCGTCGCGTACCAGCTGATGAACACGCCGGAGTTCGCGTTCCTCTACGTCGCGGCGCAGGGTCTGCGCGCGGTCAGCTCGCCCATGAACTTCCGCCTCGCACCGGGCGAGACCGCGCACATCCTGGACGACTCGCGCCCCGCCGTGTTCGTCTACGACGCGGCGGCGAGCGATGCCGTCGCCACCGCGCTGGAACTGGCGGATCATCGGCCGTCCGTTCTGGCCGCCGTCGGCGACGGCCCGCTGCTGGACGGCGCCATCCGGTTCGAGGATCTCCTGGCCGAGGGCGCCCCATCGTTCCGCGCGCCGGAGGGCGCGAGCGTCTGGGACGAGACGTCGCGGCTCTACACGAGCGGAACCACCGGCATGCCGAAGGCCGTGCCGCTGACCAGCCTCAACGAGGTGCTGACCGCGCATGACGTGATCATGCACTTCCCGCTCGCGCCGACCGACCGGACGATGAACATGTCGCCGTGGTTCCACCGCGGCGGCAACTACTGCGCCGGCCCCAACACGGCCTTCTACGTCGGCGCCGAGGTCGTCACGCTGCCGCGGTTCGACCCGGAGACCGTTCTCGACGGCATCCAGGAGTACGGGCTCACCTATGTGATCGGCGCCCCGACCAACCTGGAGCGCCTCGCCGACGCGCAGGAGGCGTCGCCGCGAGACCTCCGCTCCCTGCGCGGGATCGTCACCATGGGCGCGCCGCTCGACCGTGCCGCCGCCTTGCGCTATCAGCGCGTCCTCACGCCACGCATCGCCAACGGCTACGGCACCACCGAGGCGTTCTGGAACACCTACCTCCGCCCCGAGGACCTTCCTGACGCCGCGGGTGCCGCCGGCCGCGCCTGCCTCGACGACGACGTGGCGGTCGTCAAGGTCTACGGCGACGACCGCGTCGCCGCGCCCGACGACCTGGCCGCGAAGGACGGCCACGAGATCGGGGAGGTCATCATGCGCAGCGTGAAGAGCGGCTACGCCTACATGCACAACCCCGAGGAGCAGGGCCGCAAGTTCCGCGACGGCTGGATGTACCCGGGCGACCTGGCCAGCTGGGACGGGAACGAGATCGTCACGATCATCGGCCGCAAGGACGACATGATCATCTCGGGCGGCGAGAACGTGCATCCCGTGCAGGTGGAGGAGACGCTCGCCGCGCATCCCGACGTCGCGGACAGCATCGTGGTCGGCCTGCCGGACGAGGAGTGGGGCGAGGTCGTCGTCGCGTACGTGCAGCCGCGGGCGGGGCGGCTCCAGGATGCGCAGGAGGCGGCTCGCGCGCTGGATGCGCACTGCCGCGCCAGCGTCTCGCTCGCCGACTACAAGCGCCCGCGCCGCTACGCGTTCGTCGCCGAGCTCCCCTACACTGCCACCGGCAAGAAGCAGCACTTCGTGCTGCGCGAGCAGTCGAGTCGCGACGCCGCCGCGGGGCGGTTCGTGACACCGTGACGACGGAGGGCAGAAGGATGACGGACGCGGGGATCGACACGGCGGTGCCACCGACCGGACCGGGCTGCGTCGAGTGCACGCAGACCGGGGACTGGTGGGTGCACCTGCGGCGTTGCGCGGAATGCGGGCACGTCGGCTGCTGCGACGACTCGCTGAACACGCATGCGACCAAGCACGCGGCGAGCACCGGGCACCCGATCATCCAGAGCTTCGAGCCGGGGGAGGACTGGTTCTGGGATTACCGGCGCGAGGAGTTCGTCGACGGACCGGAACTCGCGCCGCCGGTCAGCCATCCGGAGGATCAGACGGTGCCTGGGCCGGCCGACCGGGTTCCGGCCGACTGGCAGCGGCTGCTGCAGGAGCGCCGCTAGCGCCCGGCGACGTCAGCGCCGGTACTGCGCGGCCGGGTGCCGATCGGGCAGGCGGGCGTTGCCCGCGCCGAACAGCCGTTCGCGCAGCGTGACGGGCGCGTCGCCCTCGGCCGGCATCCTCCCGCGGCGCCTCAGTTCGGGAACGACGAGTTCCGCGAAGTCGCGCGCCGTGTCGAACGAGTGGTACTGGCGGAGGTTGATGCCGTCGAGGCCGTCCTCGTCGAGCCAGCGCTCGATCTCGTCGGCGACGGTCTTCGCGTCCCCGACGACCAGGAAGCGCTCGTCGCGCCCGTACTTCACGAAATCGAGCGCCTCGCCGACCGTGCGGTCGAGCGGGAGGAAGGGGACGCGCTCGGCAGGGAACTCCGCGCGCTGCAACGCCTCGCGCACCGTGATGTCACGCGCGAACGCGGTCAGGTCGACGGGCAGGCTGTTGTGCGCGAGCATCCCGTCGAGGCTGACGTTCCCGCGGTAGAGGCGCCACTTGTCCTCCGCTTCCTCCTGCGTCCGGCCGACGATGACGCCGGCCATCGCGATGAAGCGCAGGTCGTCGCGGTCGCGGCCCTGCTGCTCGGCCGCATCCCGCATCCCCTCGGTGTTGCGGCGGAACTCCTCGCTCGTCCGCCCACCGGTGAAGACGACCTCGGCGTGACGGCCGGCGAACGCGATCCCCGCCGGCGACCCAGTCGCCTGGAACAGCAGCGGCGTCCACTGCGGCGAGGGATGCACGAGGTGCGGCCCGGCGACGCGGTGCCTCTCGCCGACGTGGTCGATGTAGCGGACCTTCGACGGGTCGGTGAAGACGCCGGACGCGCGGTCCGCGACCACGGCGTCGTCGTCCCAGGAGCCCTCCCACAGCTTGTAGAGCACCTCCAGGTACTCCTCCGCGTAGCGGTAGCGGAGGTCGTGCGGGATCTCGGCGTCCAGGCCGAAGTTGCGGGCCGCGTTCGGGAGGTACGAGGTGACGATGTTCCAGCCGATGCGGCCCTTCGTGAGGTGATCGAGGGTCGACATCCGCCGGGCGAAGGCGAACGGAGGCTCGTACGTCGTCGAGAACGTGACGCCGAATCCGAGGCGGTCGGTCACCGCCGCCATCGCGGGGACGAGGAGCAGCGGGTCGAGGTTGGGGATCTGCAGCCCCTCCCGCAGCGCCGTCTCCGGGCCGTCGCGGAACACGTCGTAGGCGCCGACGACGTCGGCCAGGAAGAGGCCGTCGAAGCCGCCGTGCTCGAGCAGCTGCGCCAGCTCCAGCCAGTAGTCGAGGTCGGCGAACCGCTCGCGCTGGTTGCCAGGAAGCGGCCAGAGCCCGTGCGTGATGTGGCTCGGCGTCGCCATCTCGAAGAGGTTGACGAACAGCTGCTTCGGCTCGGTCACGCACGGCTCTCTTTCGCGAGGGGAGGGTTCAGGCCGAGTGTACGCAGCCGCCGGCCCGCCCTCCCCGGAGCACGTTCGCTCAAGCCTCGTCAGGGACGACGACGACCTTGCCGCGCAGGTCGCCGGTGGCCGCCTCGGCGTGCAGTGCGGCGAGCTCGCTGAGCGGGATGCGGCGGTCGACCTGGACCCGCAGCTCGCCGCGGTCCACCCGCGCGACCAGTTCGGTCAGCTGCGCGACGTCGCTGCGGACGAAGACGTCGACCGCGCGCACGCCGCGCTCATCGTCCGCGGGGGCGGGCATCCACGCGGTCGTGCTCACGACGACCCCGCCGTTGCGGACGCGGCCGACCAGGGCGCGGAACTCGTCGGGCGAGATCGGGGCCAGGTTGAGCAGTACATCCACCGGTTCGGCGACCGCGTCCAGGACCTCGGTGCTGGTGTGGTCGATCACCTCGTCGGCGCCGGCAGCGCGCACCGCGTCGCGGCTGCGCGGGCTGACGGTCGCGATCACGTGCGCGCCGGCCCCCTTCGCAAGCTGAACGGCGTAGCCGCCGACGGCTCCCCCGGCGCCGCTGATCAGCACGCGCTGACCGGCCTCCAGCCCGGCGTCGTCGAACAGCGCCTGCCAGGCGGTCAGGCCGACCGACGGCAGGGCCGACGCGTCGGCGAGCGGGATGCTCGCCGGTGCTGCGGCGAGCGCGCCGGCCGGTGCGATCACGAACTCGGCGTCCGCTCCGTCCGCGGCCATCGGAAGGAAGCCGATCACCGCGTCGCCCACCGCGACCCCCTCGACGCCGACGCCGGCCGCGTCGACCGTCCCGGACACGTCGTAGCCGGGGATGTGCGGAAGCGTCACCGGGATGGCGTCGCGCAGGCCGCCGCTCCGGATGCCGTTGTCAGCGGGGTTGAACGCCGCGCCCGCCACGCGGATGCGGACCTCGCCTGCGCCGGGCTCGGGGGTCTCGATGTCTTCGTACCGCAGCTCGTCGGGGCCGCCGTACTGGTGGAAGCGCACTGCCTTCATGGTCTTCTTCTCTCTCATGGTCACATTGCTTCGAATTCGAAGCACATGGCCGACCGTAGCACTGCTTCGAATTCGAAGCAACATATACTTCTCGTATGCCCGACGCATCCCCCGCCCTCGACCCGCGCCAGCTCGGCGCGTACTTCGCCCTGATCGAGACGGCGAGCCTGCTGCGCCACGCGGTCGAGCAGCAGTTGCGCGAGGCGGGCGACCTCAGCTACGTGCAGTTCCAGCTCCTGGCGCGCCTCGGCGACGAGCCCGACGGCAGCTGCGGGATGACCGAGCTCGCCGACGGCGTCGTCTACAGCCGCAGCGGACTCACCTACCAGGCGGGCCTGCTCGAGAAGGCCGGGCTCGTCACGCGCGGCCCGTCGGCCGAGGACGAGCGCGCCACGACGGTCACCATCACCGACGCCGGCCGGGCGCGGCTGGCCGCGGTCTTCCCGGGCCACATCGAGATCCTCAACCGGATGCTGTTCGACTCGCTCTCGCCGGACGGCACGGTGGAGCTCCAGCAGCTGCTCGATCCCGTGGTGCGCCACATGCGGTCGCTGCCGCCACGTTCCGCCTCCACGCGGCGCGGGCGCCGGGGCTGAGCGTAGCCTGGGCGCCATGAGTCCCTCGTCGAAGTCGGAGACCTTCCTGGAGGTGGACGGCGAACAGGTGCGCATCTCCAGCCCCGAGAAGGTCGTCTTCCCGGAGCCCGGGCTCACCAAGCTCGACCTCGCGCGCTACTACGTCGCCGTCGCCGAGGGTGCGTTGCGCGGCGCGGGCGGTCGGCCGATGGTGCTGAAGCGGTTCGTGAAGGGGCTGTCGCAGGAGCCGTTCTTCCAGAAGCGCGTGCCCGAGGGGTATCCGCCGTACATCGACACGGCGACCCTCCACTACGCACGCGGCACGTCGGCCGAAGAGACGGTGGTGCGCAACGCGGCCGGGCTCGCCTGGGTGTCGAACCTCGGGTGCCTCGACCTCAACCCGCATCCCGTCCGCGCGGAGGACCTCGACCATCCGGACGAACTGCGCGTCGACCTCGACCCGATGCCGGGCGTCGACTGGTCGCAGATCGTGGATGTCGCGTTCATCGCACGGGACGTGCTCACCGACTACGGCCTCGTCGGCTGGCCCAAGACGAGTGGATCGCGTGGGCTGCACATCCTCGTGCGCATCGCGCCGGAGTGGAGCTTCGCCGACGTGCGCCTCGCAGCCGAGACCCTCGCGCGCGAGGTGGAGAACCGCGCACCCGGGCTGGCCACGGCCCGCTGGTGGAAGGAGGAGCGCGGCGAGAGCGTCTTCGTCGACTTCAACCAGAACGCGAAGGACCGCACGGTCGCCTCGGCGTACTCCATCCGCGCGCTGCCCGATGCCCGCGTCTCGACCCCGCTCGAGTGGGACGAGGTCCGGACCCGCCGGCCGGAGGAGTTCACCGTGCCGACCGTCCTGCAGCGGTTCGCCGAGCGCGGCGATGCCCACGCGGGGATCGACGGCGCCGTCGGCTCTCTGGACGGCCTCCTCGCCCTCGCGCGCGAGCTCGGCCCCGCGGAGAAGCCGCCGCGCGCGGGCGACGGCGAGGGCCGCCGGGTCTCCCAGATGCCGCTGATCGAGGTCGCGCGCACGAAGACCAAGCCCGAAGCGGTGGACGCGCTGGAACGCTGGAAGGCCGAGCATCCGGATGCCGCCGCACAGCTGCATCCCGCCGACGAACTGGTCGACGGGATGCGCGGTTCGAGCTCGCTCTGGTACCGCGTCCGCATCAATCTGCAGCACGTGCCGGAGGCGGAGCGCCCCGAGCAGGGGCCGCTGCTGGCGGACTACGACCCGTGGGCGGGACGCGGCGGCGTCGGGCAGGCCTGAGGTCACCACCGGCACATGAGATTCGCTCATGACTCTTGTGCGAGGTGGGCCGCCAGCGTAGCCTCACGGCCGCGGGTGCGCGTCGGCGTCCCTGGTAGGGAACGTCGAGGGCGATATGCGGAAAACGGTGCGGAGAGCGACGATCGGCGCGATGGTCGCAGTCCTGGCTTTAACAGCAACCGCGGTGACAGCCACCGGAGCGCAGGCCGCGACCGCACCTCCGGTGCTCTCGATCAAGTTCGGTGGCGCCAACAGTCCCCAGCCGGACTTCCAGTTCGGCGACAACGGGGCGGCCAAGCTGTCGTACGCCACTCTCTCCCGCGGCATCTCGGTCGGGGCCGCGGACGTGTCCGTCACAGTTACCCCGCCGACGGGCCAACCGCTGCGGATGGGCGACTACGCCGTCGTCAACGGAAACGAGTCGGACGGCACCCAGCTGCAGGCGCGACTCGACTCGGGCGGTCTCACGAGCGGATTCACCGGAGAGCTCGACCTCCGCGACCTACAGTGGAACAGCATCGGGCAGCTCTACACGTTCGACCTCGTGCTGCAGGGCATCGGCGAGGTCAGCATGAACGAGCCGCAGCCCGGCGGCGTCGACCTGGGAGCACGGACCCTCGCCTTCCCGGCCACGCCCATCGGCTTCTCGAGCATCCCCGCGCAGCAGGCCGAGTGGGTCCACAACACCACGTCCTCCGCGGTCTCCCTCGGCGCGCCGGCGTTCGCCGGGACGGGAGCCGCCGACTTCACAGCGACCGGCAGCACCTGCGGCAGCAGCCTCGCGGCGGGGGCGACCTGCTCATGGAAGGTCGGCTTCTCGCCCAAGAAAGCGGGGCCGCGAGCTGCCACGATGCGCATAGCCGTCGGCGGCTCCACCCAGTCGGTCGCCTTGACCGGCGCGGCCGCGATCGGGACGTCGTCCATCACCACCTCCGGTGACGACCCGCTCGATCTCGGCGCCACCAACACCTACGCGAACGGCCCGTACATCATCGCCGAGTCGACAGCGTACGGCGGGTACGCGTGGACCGCGGCCTCCCCCGATGCTGCCAAGAACGCCCAGATCCGCATCACGCCTCCGGGCGGAGGGCCGGACGGCCACGGTCCTCCCATCACGGCCGGCGTTCACACGACCGCCCCGTGGACCGGACCCGTGCCGACCACGCAGTACGGCTTCGAGGTGACGCTGGACAGCCACACCTGCGGCTCCCCCATGACCGGCACGATCGACGTCGAGAACCTCATCGTGGACGCCCTCGGCCTGGTCGAAATGGCGAAGATCACCTTCACCGAGAGTTGCGCCGGGCTGCCCAACTCCAATCCGATGACCGGCACGCTGCTCTGGCAGCTGCGGTCGGATGCGGTCGCGCCGACCGCGCCCAGCGGGGTGACCGTCGGCTCCGGAGCGACGCCGACCATCAGCTGGAAGCCGTCCGCGTCGTCCGACGTCGCGCACACCATCGCGCGAGTCTCGCCCGGTGGCGCGTCCGCTGTGAGCATCCTCGGCGGCGTCCCCGTGTCCGACGGCAGCGCGACCTCCGCGACATCGCCGAGGCTGACGGCCGGCCAGTACACGGCGGCCGTCTGGGCCGTCGACACCAGCGGCAATGTCAGCGCTCCCGCTACCTCGTCATTCACGGTCGGGACGCCTCAGACGACATACACCGTGCCCAGCGCGCCAACAGGCGTGTCCGCGGTCTCGACGGACGGAGGCGGGGTGATCACGTTCTCGCCCCCGACGAGCGACGGCAACCTGCCGATCACCCAGTACCAGATCCTCAACGGCAACACCGGCGCGACCATGCTGGTGCCGAGCACCGCGCGCAGTGCGACCGTCACGGGACTGCCGAACGGCTTCCACTTCCAGTACATCGTGCGCGCCATCAATGCGGCCGGCTATGGAGCCCAAGCGATGGTCGTGGTCAGTCCCGTCGCATCCACGACCCCGCCGCCACCGCCGCCACCGCAGCAGCTGCTCCCGGACCCGGGATTCGAGTCCGGTGCGGGAGCCTGGAAGGCGTTCGTCACCGGCACGCTCTCGACGGTCACGTCTCCCGTGCACGGAGGCGCGTCCGCGCTTCGGGTCACGGCTCCGAACCTGTCACCAGGGCCCGTCGGCCTGACGCAGAACAGCGTGGTCACGAACTCTGTTGCCGGGAGGGCGTACACCGCCTCATGCTGGGTACGCCCGGGCTCCAGCGGGCTGAGCATGCACGCCGAATTCCTGGAGTACACCCAGAACTTCGGGAGCGATGTACACCTCCCGATGACGAGCATCGCCTCGCTGGCCGCCGACACCTGGACCAAAGTCACCTGGGCAGGGACCGCCCAACGCTCGGGTGAGCGGATGGTGCCCCAGATCTATTCGACGAATCAGACCTCGGCCACCGGCTCGATCGTCTACGACGACTGCTCGGTGGTCGGATGACGAGTCCACCCGTTCGGGTGTATTGACTTATCCTCACCTTTTCTTGGATCATGGGTCGCATGTTCCGGACGATGTTCAAGTCGAAGATCCACCGCGCTACCGTGACCCACGCGGACCTCCACTACGTGGGCTCCCTCACCATCGACTCGGACCTCATGGACGCAGCCGACCTCCTGGCCGGCGAACAGGTCGCCGTTGTCGACGTCACCAACGGCGCCCGCTTCGAGACGTACGTGATCGCGGGCGAACGCGGCACGGGCGTCATCGGCGTCAACGGTGCAGCCGCGCACCTGGCGAAGGTGGGCGACACGGTCATCATCATCTCCTACGCCCAGCTCGAGGACGCCGAAGCCCGCGAGTATGTGCCGACGGTCGTCCACGTCGACGAGGGCAACTCCATGATCGCGCTCGGCGACCGCCTCGCCGAGGCGCTCACGCCCGGGGTGAGCTCACCGCCGTTCGCGCTCTAGGCGCTGAGCACCGCGCGAGTACGCCTCCGCGTCAGCGGACCGGGACACCCGTGCTGTCCCGCACCTTCAGCTCCGGCTGGATGAGCGGGATGGTCGACGGCGTATCGCCGCGCAGGGCGCCGAGCACGCTCTCCACGGCACGACGGCCGACCTCGGTGAAGTCGAGCCGGACCGTGGTCAGCGCGGGCTGGAAGAAGGCCGACTCGTCGCGGTCGTCGAAGCCGACCACGCTCACGTCCTCCGGCACGCGGATCCCGCGATCGTGCAGGGCCTTGATCACGCCGAGAGCCATCACGTCGTTGATGGCCAGCACCGCCGTGATGGAGCGGTCCCCGGCGATCTCGAGCCCGGCCCGGTAGCCGGACTCCGCCGACCAGTCGTCGGACTCGAACACGGGCGGGACCGGCCGCCCGGCGAGCGCGAGCTCGGTCTGCCAGCCGCGCTGACGCGCCTCGGAGGCCATCCATCCGGCCGGTCCGCCGACGAAGTGGACGGTGTCGTGTCCGAGCCCGAGCAGGTGACGGGTGGCGAGCTGGGCGCCCAGAGTCTCGTCGATGGAGATCGTGGCGGGACCGGCCGGCGACCCCTGCTCGAAGCGCACGACCGGTACATCCGCGTCGAGCCGCTGAAGGACCTCCGTCGCCGCCGTCATGGGGGCGAGGACGACGATGCCGTCCACCCCGCCGTCGACCAGCGAGTCGAGTCCCGCCCGGATGCTCGCCTGGTCGACCTCCGCGATGCTGACGAGGCTCGTGGAGTACCCGTTCCGCCTTGCCTCCTCGGCGATGCCGAACAGCGCCAGCGCCGGTCCGTGAACGGAGAGGGCGTAGCTGAGGACGCCGAGGTTCATCGACCGGCTCGTCGCGAGGGCGCGGGCCGCCGAATTCCGCCGGTAGCGCAGCTGCGCCATGGCGGCCTCGACCCGGTCGCGGATCTCGGGAGAGACGTTGCTGTGACCGTTGACCACCCGCGAGACCGTCTGCTGGGAGACTCCCGCGAGGCGGGCCACATCGACCATGCGCGCCGCGCGGGGCGCAGCGGCTCTCGTCTCGGTCATCCCCCAATTATGGCCGGGAGCGGCCGGGCGCTCGTCAGCGCCCGGC
>JAEWJG010000310.1 GCA_023386675.1 Actinomycetes bacterium | reverse complement strand
TACGAGGTGATGCCGACGGTCGCGACGTCGCCCTCGACCAGGAGCCACTCGTGCTCGGGCGTGTACTTCAGGTCTCGTTCTTCGGCCATGGCTAGCGCTTCTTTCTGCTGTAGAAGGGGAGGGCGGTGACGGTGAAGGGGAGGCGCGTGCCGCGCACATCCACGTGGAGCACGGTGTTCTCCCGCGCGAGCTCGGGCGCGACGTAGGCCATCGCGATCGGCACGCCCAGGGTCGGCGAGAGTGCGCCGGAGGTGACGACGCCGACCTCCGCGTCCTCGCCGTTCGCAGTGTCCTTCGCGAAGACCGGGTAGCCGGCGCGCGCGGCGCGCTTGCCCTCGCCGATCAGACCGACGAGCACGCGGGCCTCGGGATGCGGACCCTCCTCGCTCGCGGCGCGCCCGATGAAGTCGGTGTCCTTGGCGAGGTTGACGACGCGGCCGAGTCCCGCCTGCGCAGGCTTGGTATCGAGGCCGAGCTCGTGACCGTACAGCGGCATCCCGGCCTCCAGGCGCAGGGTGTCGCGGGAGGCGAGCCCCGCCGGGACGAGGCCGAGGCCCTGCTCGGTGCCCGCCTCGGTGAGGGCTTCCCACAGCGCGCGGGCGTTGTCGGGGGCGATGTAGAGCTCGAAGCCGTCTTCGCCGGTGTAGCCGGTGCGGGCGATCAGCACGGGATGCGTCTGGAACAGCGCGGGGAGCGACCAGTAGTACTTCAGGGACGACAGGCGCTCACCGAAGTCCTCGCCGTCGAGGGCGCCCTCGTCGGCCGCCAGGCCGTCGGTCGCGAGCAGGACGGACAGCGCGGCCGGCCCCTGCACCGCGATCAGCGCGATGTCGTCGGATTCGTCGAACACCTCGACGTCGAACGGCGAGGTGCGGTCGCGCAGCTCCTGCGCCACCGCGTCCCGGTTGGAGGCGTTCGCGACGACCATGTAGCGGTCGTCGCCGGTGCGGTAGACGACGAGGTCGTCGACGATCCCGCCGGCGCGCGACAGCAGCAGGCTGTACTTCGCCTGGTCGAGGTTGAGCGCGGACAGCTTGCCGGCGAGCGCGTAGTCCAGCGCCTCCCCGGCCTCTGGCCCGATCAGCACGATCTCGGCCATGTGCGACAGGTCGAAGAGGCCGGCGGCGGTGCGCACGGCGTGGTGCTCGGCCAGGTCCGACGAATAGCGCACCGGCATCTGCCAGCCGGCGAAGTCGGTGAAGGAGGCACCGGCCGCTGCGTGGGCATCATGCAGCGGGGAGGTGCGGCCAGTGTCTTCTGAGGTCATGAGTTCTCCGATTCGCCGGCCGTCGGCCGGGGGCTGCGGGGGCGTCGCCGCTCCCGGGAAGAACTCCCCCTCTGTCATCCGGCCTGAGAGTTTCACCGCGTCCGTGGAGGCGGCTTTCACCGTGGGCGAGGGCGGCGGGATGCCGTCCTGCTTTTCAGAGTGGCCAGTCCGATGCGGTACGCGTACCTGAGAGATTGTCGGGGAGGATTGCTCCTTCGGTGCCGCGCTCGCGCGCGACTCTCCCGCATCGACCTCGTGGCCGTGTGTTCACTTGTGCCGCCAGCATATCCGCTCCCGCCTCCTCCCGCGCACCTCCCCTCCCCCCTCGAAGATTTGCGCCGAATCTCGGTTCAGGGCGCTCCATAACCGAGATTTGGCGCAAATCTCACGGAAGCAGTGGCGGAGGTTGGTGTTTTGGTCGGGGCGACACTAAGATGGGAGGCGTTAGAGTCAGTGTGACTTTTAGTCGGGAGCAGCCATGACGGCACGGCACGAACGCGAGAGCGCGATCCTCGCCGTGTCCACCGTGATCTTCGCGCTGCGCAGCGACGACGAGACCGGCGGGGTCCCGCAGGTGTGGCTGCCGCTCGTTCGCCGCATCCGGGAGCCGTTCGAGGGCCGGTGGGCTCTCCCGGGCGGTCCGCTGCGTGTCGGCGAAGACCTGGCCTACGCCGCCGCCCGCACGCTCAGCGACACCACCGGCCTCGCGCCGCGCTATCTCGAGCAGCTCTACGCCTTCGGCGACGCCGACCGCTCCCCCGGCGCCGAGCGCGTCGTGTCCGTCGTGTACTGGGCGCTCGTCCGCAGCGAGGAGGCCGAGCGGTCGATCGTGGGCGAGAACGTCCGCTGGTTCCCCGCCGACGACCTGCCCGAGCTCGCCTTCGCCCACAACGTCATCGTCGAGTACGCCCTCTGGCGGCTGCGCACGAAGATGGAGTACTCCCGCATCGCCCACGCCTTCCTCGGCGAGCGCTTCACGCTGGCCCAGCTGCGGGGTGTGCACGAGGCGGTGCTCGGGAAGGCGCTCGACCCGGCGAACTTCCGCCGCACCATCGAGGGCTCCGGCGCCGTCGTCGCGACGGACGAGTACCTCACCGGCACGCCGCACCGGCCGCCGCGCCTGTACCGCTACAACGACTCGATCGACCTCGCCGACGCGGGGCCGCTCCCCCGGCAGCAACATCCGTTCGAAGGAAGAAGCGAATCATGACCATCGCCTCGGTCGACACCACCATCCGGCTCATCGCGTCGGGACAGCTCGACGGCGAGACCTGCACGCCCGACCTCGTCGAGGCGCCGTGGGAGTTCGACGGCCGCGCGCCGAGTTACGGCCCCGGCGCCTCCCTCGCCGACCCCATTCCGGTGAACGCGCCGCGGCAGGGCGAGCTGCCGGAGGAGTACCGCACCGCGTCCGCGCAGGAGCTCGGCGACCGCATCCGTGCCGCCAAGGAGACGCTCGGCGACCGCGTCGCGGTGATGGGCCACTTCTACCAGCGCGACGAGGTCGTGCAGTACGCGGACTTCGTCGGCGACTCGTTCCAGCTCGCGAACGCCGCCAAGGCGCGGCCCGAGGCGGAGGCGATCGTGTTCTGCGGCGTCCACTTCATGGCCGAGACCGCGGACATCGTGTCGCGCCCGGAGCAGCGCGTCATCCTCCCGAACCTCGCCGCCGGCTGCTCCATGGCCGACATGGCCGACCTCGACTCGGTCGAGGAGTGCTGGGAGCAGCTGGAGGAACTGTACGGCACCGAGCCTGACGCCGACGGCCGCGTGCCGGTCATCCCGGTCACCTACATGAACTCGTCCGCGGCGCTCAAGGCGTTCTGCGGCGAGCACGGCGGGATCGTGTGCACCTCCTCCAACGCGGCGACGGTCCTGGAGTGGGCGTTCGAGCGAGGGCAACGCGTCCTCTTCTTCCCGGACCAGCACCTCGGCCGCAATACCGCGAAGGCGATGGGCGTGCCGCTGGAGCGGATGCCGCTGTGGAACCCGCGCAAGCCCTGGGGCGGCACCGACGCGACAACGCTCCAGGACGCGCGGGTCATCCTCTGGCACGGCTTCTGCTCGGTGCACAAGCGGTTCACGGTCGGCCAGATCGAGCACGCGCGGGCCGAGTTCCCGGGCGTCCGCGTCATCGTGCACCCCGAGTGCCCGGTGGATGTGGTGGATGCGGCCGACGAGTACGGCTCGACCGACTACATCGTGAAGGCGATCCAGGCGGCGCCGGCCGGCTCGACGTTCGCGATCGGCACAGAGATCAACCTGGTCCAGCGGCTCGCGGCGCAGTTCCCGCAGCACACGATCTTCTGCCTGGACGCGGTCGTCTGCCCGTGCTCGACGATGTACCGCATCCACCCCGGCTACCTCGCCTGGGTGCTGGAGGGGCTGGTGCGCGGCGAGGTGCTCAACCAGGTGACCGTGCCGGAGGCGGTCGCCGCACCCGCCCGGGTCGCGCTGGAGCGGATGCTCGCCGCGCGGCCCGACACGACGATGGCGGCGTGACATGAGCCGCGTCGTCGTCGTCGGGAGCGGTATCGCGGGGCTCACCGCGGCCCTGCGAGCGGATGCGCTCGGGCACGACGTCACGGTGGTCACCAAGACCCGCCTCGGCGACGGAAGCACCCCGTATGCCCAGGGCGGCATCGCGGCGGCGCTGTTCCCGGACGACAGCGTGGAGGCGCATATCGCCGACACGCTGGGCGCGGGAGCCGGGCTGAACGTCCTCGACGCGGTCGAGGCGCTGTGCACCGACGGGCCGGTCCGGGTGCGCGAGCTGATCGCGCTGGGCGCGGCGTTCGACCGCGACGGCGACGTGCTCGCCCGCGGGCTCGAGGCGGCGCACTCCTC
>JAEWJG010000295.1 GCA_023386675.1 Actinomycetes bacterium | reverse complement strand
GCTCGCGGACGCGCTGCTGCTCGACCAGCAGGCGCGCGGGACGAAGGCGCGCATCGACCTCGGCTGGGAGCCCAATGGCCCGTCGCTGCTGGAGGAGCTGCTCGTCGGCAGCTACGCCCCCGCCCGGGTCTGACCGTGCGGCGCCGGGGTTTTGGCGTGATCGCCGGGCGCTGGTAGAGTTGTTTGTTGGCTTGCGTGTGGATGTGTCCGCACGAAACGCCGCAAGGCGCCCTCTCCGCTGAGCGGCACATCCCTAACTCACTCAGAAACGAAAGTGACCACTCGTGGCAAACATCAAGTCGCAGATCAAGCGCAACCGCACGAACAAGAAGGCGCAGGAGCGCAACAAGGCCGTCAAGAGCGAGCTCAAGACCGCCATCCGCTCCGCCCGTGAGGCCGTCGTGGCGGGCGACAAGGACAAGGCGACCGCGGCGCTGCGTCTCGCTGCGAAGAAGATCGACAAGGCCGCCAGCAAGGGCGTCATCCACAAGAACCAGGCGGCGAACCGCAAGTCTGCGATCGCCAAGCAGGTCGCCGCGCTCTAAGCGACGACCGACCGCGGGACCTGTCCCGCGCCGCTAGCGAGCCCCCGCTCAGGACCACGGTCCGAGCGGGGGCTCGCTGCATGTGGGGGCGGTGGTGGTGCGCAGGACGTGCCCGTCAGCGCAGACGCGTCCGCCAGCGCAGACGCGTCCGCCAGCGCAGACCCGTCCGCCAGCGCAGGCTCGAGCGCGGGCTCAGTCGCGGCCGCGCGCGCTGACGACGCGGATCATCCGCTCGAGCGCGAACACCGGGTCGCGGCCGCCGCCCTTGACGTTGGCGTCGGTCTCGGCGAGCAGCTCTATGCAACGGCCGAGGCCGTCCTCGGTCCAGCCCTGCAGATCGCGGCGCGCGCGGTCGACCTGCCAGGGCGCCAGGCCGAACTGCTGGGCGAGCTGACCGGAGCCGCCGCGCGAGCCGGAGATCTTCGCCATCGTGCGGATCTTGCTCGCGAACGCCGCGACCATCGGGACCGGGTCGGCTCCCGAGGCGAGAGCGTGCCGCATGGTGACCAGCGCCTCCCCGTGCCGCCCGGCGATGGCGGCGTCCGCCACCTGGAAGGCGTTCGTCTCGACCCGGCCTCCGTAGTACTTGTCGACCGTGGCCTCGGTGATCTGTTCGGCGGAGTCGGAGAGCAGCTGCTGGCACGCGGCCGCCAGCTCGGCGAGGTCGTCCGAGAAGGCGGACGTGATCGCTCGGAGGGCCCCGGGCGTGACCTTGCGGTGCGCCGCGGCGAACTCGGCCTGTGCGAAGTTGTACTTCTCGGCGTCCTTCTTCAGCTCGGTGCACACGATCTCGATGCCGCCGCCCGTGCCGGAGCGGATGGTGTCCAGCAGCTTCTTGCCGCGCACACCTCCGCCGTGTCGGAGGGTGACGACCGTGCCGTCGGCGGGGGCGTTCAGGTAGTCCAGCATGTCGGCCAGGAACGCGTCGTTGCACTTCTCCACCGCTTCGACGCGGATCAGCCGCGGCTCGCCGAACAGGGAGGGGCTCGCGACCGTGAGGAGCTCGCCGGGCGCGTAGTCGCCGGCGTGGAGGTCACTGATCTCGAGGCTGGGATCGTCGGCCTTGAGGGCATCGCGCAGCGTTCGAACCGCGCGATCCGCGAGGAACCCCTCCGGCCCGGAGACGAGCACGACCGGAGCCGCGCGCACCTGGTTCCACGGCAGCTGCGGGATCGCGCTGGCCGCTGTGCGCGCCTTGGTCGCTCCGCCTCTGCTGCCGCCTCGGGTCGCCACGTGTCTCCTCGCTGGTCCGCGGCGCGGAGATGTCCCGGCGTCGCCTCTCCAGGATACGGGCGACCACCGTCAGTGGTTGTCGCAGCGTGCTCGCTCCAGACCCGGATCCCCGTCGATCCGGGCGATCCGGGCGAGACGAGGATCAGGCCGCGTTCGTCGGTCCGTACCGGTGTCGTGCCCGCGTCGGCCAGCATCCGGAGTGCGGAAGCGGTCGGGTGCCCGTACCCGTTCCGCGCCCCGACGGAGACGAGGCCGACCCGGGCGCGGAGCGCACGGTAGAGGGCGGCGCTCTGGTCGGCCGAACCGTGGTGTGCGACCTTCACGACATCGACCGGTCGGACGGTCCGGGTGGCGAGCAACGCATTCTGCGCCTCCTCGCCGAGATCGCCGAGGAAGATCGAACGGAGGCCGCCGCCTTCGGCTTCGAGGGTGAGGCTGCCCGCATTTCCGGTCCCCTCGTCGGATGCCGGCGCCCCGGCCACGGCGGGCGGCCAGAGCAGACGCCAGCCGGTCGAACCGAGGTGACCGCTCATGCCCGCGTGCCCCTGCTCGATCGGAACACCCTGCCCGGCGAGCACGGCGAGCGTCCGCTCGTCCGCCCCGCGGACCGGCCGCTGCGAGAGCGCACGCCGCACGCGTGGCCCGACACCGGCGATCCCGCCGACATGATCGGCGTCGAAGTGCGTCAGCACCAGCAGGTCGATCGTGCCGACGCCGAGCCGGTCGAGGCAGGCGGCGGCCGGTGCCGGTTCTCGACCCACGTCGATCATCGCCACCGCGTCCCCGTCCCGCAGCAGGACGCCGTCCCCCTGCCCGACATCGCAGGCGGCGACGCGCCAGTCCCCAGGGACGGCCAGGGCGCGTCCCACAGCCCCGCCGCCGAGCACGCCGAGGTATGCGACTCCCCCCGCGCACAGCGCGACCGCCGCGACGACAGCGACCACCCGTGGCGCGCCCCGCATCACGACCAGGAGCACAGCCACCAGCACGGCTGCGGAGAGCACGACACCCACGACACCCGGAACCCACGGCAGAGCGCCGCCAGGGAGGCCGCTCGCCACGGTGGCGACCTGCGCGATCCAGGCGGATGGGACCCATGCCAGCCGCACCAGCAGCTCGCCGAGCGCCGGTGCACAGGGCAGCAGCGCGCAGGCGAGGCAGCCGAGGACCGTCGCGACGGGAGCGGCCGGCTCCGCCAGGAGGTTCGCGGGGATGCCCCACAGCGGGAGGGTCGGAGCCAACAGGATGAGAACCGGCTGGCAGGCGAGCTGGGCGGCCGTCGGCACGGCGATCGCGAGAGCGAGGGAGCGTGGCATCCAGCGGCGGAGCAGGCCACTCAGCGGGCCGGCGAGGATGAGGAGCCCGGCGGTCGCGAGGATCGAGAGGGCGAAGCCGTAATCGCGCGCGAGCCACGGATCGTGCACGAGGAGTACCAGCGCGGCGAGCGACAGCGCGGGCACGCCGTCCGCCGGCCGCCCTCGCGCCAGCGCGAGCAGCAGCACGCCCGCCATGGCGGCCGCCCGGATCACGCTCGGACCGGGACCGACCAGCCCGACGAAGGCCAGGAGGGCCACTGCGGCGACGGCGATGCGCACGCGGCGGCCCGCGCCCACGGCCCGCGCCGCGAGGAACACGAGCCCGATCACGAGGGCGCAGTTGGCCCCGGAGACGGCGGTCAGGTGGCTCAGCGAGGACGCCTTCATCGCCTCGTCGAGTTCAGGCGGGAGGGAAGTCTCGTCACCGATCGCGAGTCCGGGGAGGAGCGCGCCACCGTCCCCCGGCGTTCGGGCCGCGGCGTTGGCGAACGCCGTGCGGACTGCGGCCGCCCACGCCAGCCACGGCGGTGGCTGCTGCTCGACGGTCGGTGCCTCGCCCGCCGCCACACGGAGCGTGTACGTGGTCGCCTTGCCGGGTTCGTCGCGCACGATCGCACCGTGGGCGCGGACAACCGCTCCGTTCGCGAGCAGGCGCGCCTGGCGGACCGGCGCGTCGAACTGGAGCCTGACAGGGACTCCCCCGGATGGACCGGCAGACGTCCCGCGCGCCGACCACCGTGGCTGGTCGCCGAACGCGGCCGACATGCGCTGAGGAGTGCGCTCGATGCGGATAAGGAGATCGATGGACGCAGCGTCGTCCGCCGCGGCATCCAGCGCTGCATCCTCACGGCCCGGACTCTGCATGCCGACGACCGCAGCGCCCAGGCAGATCGCGGCAAGGACCGTGGCCACAGCCGCGCGATGGCCGCCCCCGGGACGCCGCCGCACCGCCCAGGGAACGAGCGCGAGCACCAGGGCCGCCGCCGAGCCGACACCAGCCGCCAGCGCCGTCCATCCGGCCACCGACGGCATCCCGATCAGCACCGCGCAGGCGGTCCAGAGTGCGATGGCGGGCAGTGCGAGGCGGACGTCGGGCATCAGACCACGACCCGGTCCTTGAGACCGTCGAACAGCTTCTGCCCGATCCCCGAGACCTTCAGCAGGTCCTTCGGTTCGGCGAACCGGCCGTTGGCCTGCTTCCAGTCCAGGATGCGCTGGGCGAGCGCCGGACCGATGCGCGGAAGCGTCTCGAGATCCGCCTGGTTCGCCGTATTCAGGTTGACCATCCCACCGGCAGCCGCCCCCGCACCGCCAGCGCCCACGGCAGCCGCGGGAGGCGGTGCTTCGCCCACCCGCAGCACGATGAGCTGCTCGCCGTCGGTCACCGGCCGCGCCAGATTGACGGCGGCTGGATCGGCGTCCTCGGTGAGGCCGCCGGCGGCCGCAACCGCATCGAGCACCCGCGCCCCCGACGGCAGGGACGCGATGCCCGGCTTACGGACCGCCCCGGTGACGTGCACCAGCAGCTGCGCGCTGCCGGCGGCCGCCGCCGCAGACGGCACGATGGTCCGCGCGAAGCTGCCCGCCGACGCCGTCGGCACCGCGACGTCGCTCCCCTGCTGCGCCGCAGCCGAAACGAGCACCCCGACGACAGCCGCGAGGATGACAAGCACCACCGCCGCACCGACCCCGACGCGCAGGCGCGCCGGACGTCCCGCCGACGGGTCGTCGGACGCGGCGGTCTCGGGCCCTTCGTCGGCCAGGGTCTCAGCTCGGTGTCGCATCCCTCCACGCTAGGAAGGCGCAACCTCCGCCACCGCAGCCCGCACGAAACTGTGGAGAGACGACGAAGGCGCCGGGTTGTGAACAACTACCCGGCGCCTCCGCGCAGAACGACGAGCCGCTCAGCCCCGCGGCTTCGTCGCGATGTTCACCAGGCGAGGCGCGCGCACGATGACGTTCACGACCTCCCGGTCGCCCACCGAGCGGATGACGGCCTCCGACTGGCGCGCCAGCGACTCCAGCTCATCCGACGCGATCTTCGGCGAGACCTCCAGACGGTCACGCACCTTGCCGTCGACCTGGACGACCGCGGTGACCGACTCCTCGATCAGCAGGGTCGGATCCGGCTTGCGCCACTGCGCCAGCGCCACCGACGGCTCGTAGCCGAGCTTCTGCCACATGTCCTCGGCCGTGTACGGCGAGAACAGGTTCAGCGCCATGGCCACGACC
>JAEWJG010000308.1 GCA_023386675.1 Actinomycetes bacterium | reverse complement strand
CCAGGCACGTCACCATCCCGTCGGCGATGACCTGGATCATCGCGAGCCTCCACACCGCGTTCGGTTTCGCGATCATCGGCGCGCTCGTCGCGGAGGTCCTCGGGGCGCAGCACGGCATCGGCCTGATCATCAGCCAGTCGCAGGGCAACTTCGACCCGAACACGGTGTTCGCGTGCATGGTCATCGTCGCCGTCGTGACCCTGATCGCCGAATACCTGATCACCCTCCTCGAGAAGGCCCTGCTGAAGTGGCGGCCGCCGAGCCGCTCCGAATCCGCCCAGGCCATCTGACCCCTGACCTGAACGACAGAGACCTGCAACGACGCAGACCGCCGGCACAGCCGGCACCACGAAAGGAACATGCAATGAAGAAGCGCACCATCGGTGTCATCGCGGCGGCGGGGATCGTCGCCCTCGGACTGGCCGCCTGCAGCTCCGGCGCCGGAGGGACGTCGTCCGGCAGCAGCTCGGACAGCGCCTCCATGCCCACCGTCAAGATGATGGTCGGCGGCATCGACAAGCAGATCTACCTGCCCTACCAGCTGGCGCAGAGCCTCGGCTACTACAAGAAGTACGGCGTCAACATGGAGCTGTCGACCGAGCAGAACGGCGGAGTCGGCGCCGAGGACGCGATGGCGTCCGGGCAGGTCGACATGGCGGGCGCCTGGTACATCCACACCGTCGACTTCCAGTCGAAGGGCAAGAAGGTCATCAACCTCGTCCAGCTCTCCGGCGCCCCCGGTGAGCGCGTCATGTGCAACCCCAAGGCCAATGTCAGCTCCGCGGCCGACTTCAAGGGCAAGAACATGGGCGTCACCGATCTCGGGTCGGGCACCGACGAGCTGACCCAGTTCCTCGCCGCCAAGGCGGGCGTGGACAAGAAGCAGTACAACACCATCGCGGTGCACGCCGGTTCGACGGCCATCGCGGCCATCCAGCGCGGCTCGGCGGACTGCGTCATGACCACCCAGCCGACGGTGGGCGCGCTGACGACCCAGAAGCTCGCGGTCACCGGGGTCGACCTCGCCACCACCAAGGGCGCGACCAAGGCCCTCGGAGGCGCGTGGCCCGCCGCGGGCCTGCTCGCCAACGAGAGCTGGGTGAAGAGCCATGAGGACGCGGCCCAGAAGGTCGTCGACGCCCTCGTCGCGACGATGCATTGGATTGCCACCCACAGCGCGGCCGACATCGCGAACAAGCTGCCGCAGGACTTCGTGCAGAACGCCACGATCTCCAAGCAGCAGTACATCGACGGGCTCAACACGGACAAGGGCCAGTTCCTGCCGGACGGCATCATGCCCGCGGGCGGCCCGAAGGTGATCTTCGACATGGAGAAGACCATCGGCGTCGACACCTCCAGCGTGAAGATCTCGGACACCTTCACGAACAAGTACGCGGACGCCGCGAACAAGCTCGAGGGCTTCACCATCACCACCAAGCCGGCCGGCGCCAACGGCTGACCCGACCCGAGGACCGGCCCGCCGCCCCCCAGCCGGGCGGGCCGGTCCTCGCTTGCTGTCTTAGAGGCATCTGAGGACGGGTCGGCAAAGCTGGATGGATGATCTCCCACGCCGCCATCCCGCTGCTCGACGCCTCCACCTGGCTCCACGCCTTCGGCCCGTGGGTGCTCATCGGCATCGCCGTCGTGGTCTTCATCGAGTCGGGGGTGCTCTTCCCCTTCCTCCCGGGTGACTCGCTCCTCATCACGGCGGCGATCCTCGCGCCGCAGCTCGGCATCCAGCCCTGGCAGGTCGCGGTCGTCGCCGTGATCGCGGCGTTCCTGGGCGACCAGGCCGGCTATTGGATCGGCAAGCGCTTCGGGCGGCGGCTCTTCAAGCCCGACGCCCGCGTCCTGAAGACCGAGCGCCTTCAGGCCGCCGAAGCCTTCTTCGCCAAGTACGGCGGTCCTTCGCTGGTGCTCGGCCGCTTCGTCCCGTTCGTGCGCACCTATGTCCCGCTCTCTGCGGGCATCGCGAGCATGCCCTACCGTCGCTTCCTGGTGTGGAACGCGCTGGGCGGGGTGTCGTGGGTGGCGGTCATGGTGCTCCTGGGCGTCCTGCTCGGCGGGATCCCGTTCATCGCGAACAACATCGACGTGCTCATGATCGTCGTCGTGGTCATCTCCGTCCTCCCGATCGTCATCAGCGCCATCCGTCGCCGGCGCAAGCGCTCCACCGCCGCCGTGCAGGAGAGCTCCGCCTCGGAGTAGTCCGCTCGCTGCTCCACCTCACGTAACGACTTCGTCTCGTCGCTTGCTTTTCATTTGTTCGTAAGCTTTACTAACAAACATGACGACGACGGAGGTGCAGAGCAGCACCGGCGGACTCGGCCCGGGGCGGGTGCTCCGGCCGCGCGCGAAGGTGCTGCCTGAGCACGCGCGGAGCCACAACCGCTCGCTCGTCCTGCAGACGCTCTACCGGTCGGGGGAGCGCAGCCGCGCCGACCTCGCCCGCGAGACGGGCCTGACCCGCGTCACCGTCTCCGACCTCGTCGCCGAACTGCTGGCCGAGGGACTCGTCATCGAGCTGGGACAGCGCGAGTCCGCCCGCCCGGGCAAGCCCGCCGTCCTGCTCGACATCAACCGCAGCGCGCACCAGATCGTCGGCGTCGACCTCAGCGATCACGACCGCTTCCGCGGCGCGGTCATGGACCTCGACGCCCGTGTCATCGCGTCGGCCGAGGTCATGCTCGACGACGCGACCGGCGAGGATGCGCTCGCCAAGGTGGACGCACTCGTCGACACCCTGATCGCCGACGCCACCGCGCCCCTCCTCGGGATCGGCGTCGGCTCGCCCGGTGTCGTCGACCTGAGCGGCACCATCCTGACCGCCCCGAATCTCGGCTGGACCGGCCTCGCGCTACAGCAGCACCTCGCCGACCGCACCGGGCTCCCGGTCGTCGTCGCCAACGACGCGAACGCGGCCGCGCTCGCCGAGCACACGTACGGGGGAGCGGCCGGCGACATGATGCTCATCCGGGTCGGCCACGGTATCGGCGCGGGTCTGCTCGTCGCCGGCGCCCTCGTCTACGGCAGCCACTTCGCGGCGGGCGAGATCGGGCAGGTCATGGTCGGCACCGACCTCGGGCTCGAGACGACGTACAACCGGGACCAGGTGCTCGAGCACTGGCTCAGCGTCCCGCAACTGCAGCGCGGCATCCACGAGGCGCACTCCGCCGGTCTCGATGCGACCCCGGTGCTCCGGGAGGCCGGCCAGCGCCTCGGCATCGCCCTCGCCCCGGTCGTCGGCGCCCTCAATCTGTCGGAGATCGTGCTCGCGGGTCCGACCGAACTGCTCGACGGACCGCTCGCCGAAGCGACCGTCCACACGCTCCGGAACCGGACCATGGCGGAGAACCACGCCGACCTGTCCGTCCGGATGACCACGCACGGGCAGGACATCGTCCTGCGCGGCGCGGCCGTTCTCGTCCTCTCCGGACGACTCGGGGTCTCATGACACACAGCACCGCCCGAAACCTGACCCCTGCACCCTCGGTGTGCTGCAG
Source organism: Actinomycetes bacterium (assembly GCA_023386675.1). Taxonomy (GTDB): domain Bacteria; phylum Actinomycetota; class Actinomycetes; order Actinomycetales; family Microbacteriaceae; genus Leifsonia. Next base: position 2,957 of record JAEWJG010000308.1, on the reverse strand, counting down.
CCGCACACACTGACCACCACGAAAGGAACCAGCAATGAAGAGAAAGCTCGTCGGCCTCGCCGCTGTGGCTACGGCTTCCGCTCTCGTGCTCGCCGGATGCGCCTCGGGAGGCTCGACCGGAGCCAGCACCGACGGCAAGGGCAAGACGGTCACGCTGTGGCTCGTCGGCTCCGACACCCCGGACAAGCTGCGGAACTACCTCAAGACGGAGTTCAACAAGGAGACCGGGGCGACCCTCAAGATCGAGCAGCAGGACTGGGGCGACATCGTCACCAAGCTCACCACCGCGCTGCCCGACGCGAACAACACGCCGGACGTGACGGAGATGGGCAACACCCAGTCGCCGACCTTCACCAACGTCGGTGCGTTCCTCGACGTGTCCGACATGTACAAGGAGCTCGGCGGCAGCGACCTGCTGCAGTCGTTCGTCGACGCGGGCAAGGTCGACGGCAAGAACTACACGCTGCCGTACTACTTCGGCTCGCGCTACATGTTCTACCGCAAGGACGTCTACCAGGCGGCCGGCGCGACCGTGCCGACCACCCTCGACCAGTTCAACACCACCGTCGCCGACATCACGGCCAAGAACCCGAAGAACATCTCCAACTTCTCCGGCTTCTTCCTCGGCGGTCAGGACTGGCGCGACGGCATCTCCTGGATCTTCGCCAACGGCGGGGACATCGCCCAGAAGAAGGGCGGCAAGTGGGTCGGGACCCTCGAGTCCGATAACTCGCTGAAGGGCCTGAAGCAGCTCCAGGACCTGTACAAGAACGCCTCCAAGGCGCCGAACGACGCCAAGGACTCGAACCAGTACGTCTTCCTGAACGACACCGACCAGACCGTGGACGCGAACGGCAACAAGACGGGTGACACCTCGCTCGCCGCCGCGACCATCATGGCTCCGGGCTGGGCGCACTGGTCCATCGGCGACCTGGGCAAGGGCGCAGACGGCAAGCCGACGCGCACCTGGAACGACGCCACCTTCGGCACCTTCGTGCTCCCGGGCAACGACGGCAAGCCGGCCCCGGTGTTCGCCGGCGGCTCCAACATCGGCATCTCGGCGAAGACCAAGGAGCCGGGCCTGTCGAAGACCCTGCTGAAGATCATCTTCTCCAAGGAGTACCAGGAGATGCTCGGCAAGAACGGCCTCGGACCGGCCAACTCGAAGTACACCTCCTCGCTGGGCGACGACCAGTTCGCGAAGGCGCTCATCGAGTCGGCGTCGAACTCCAAGCTGACCCCGGCCGCTCCCGGATGGGCGTCGGTCGAGGCGGGCAACGTGATGGAGGAGTTCTTCTCCAAGATCCGTGACGCGTCCGACCTCAAGGCGCTCGCCCAGGAGTACGACAAGAAGCTCGACTCGCTGCTCAACGTCAAGAGCTAGAGCCGACAGAACAGTGGATGCGGTGCGCCGCGACCTGGCGCGACCGGCGCACCGCATCCCCTGAACCGAGCCCAAGGAGACGTCCTGTGACCGCCACCGAGGACACCCGCCTCATCCTTCCCCCGGCGCCGAGACCCGCCCCCGATCAGCCACGCCGCCGCCGCGGCCGCGTCACCCCGTACGGCCTGCTGCTTCCGGCCATCGTCATCCTGCTCGTCGCCCTCGGCTACCCCATCGTGTGGCAGCTGATCACCTCGATGCAGCACTTCGGGCTGGCGCAGCAGTTCGGCAAGCCTGCCGACTTCGTCTGGTTCGAGAACTACATCACCCTGTTCTCCGACCCGTACACCTGGGTCGTCGTGGCCCGCTCCATCGCCTTCTGCCTGGTGACGGCGTTCGTCACCGTCGGCATCGGCGTCGGGATGGCGCTGCTCATGAACGCGGTGAACCGCGTCGTCCGGATCATCCTGCAGATCTCGCTCCTGCTGGCCTGGGCCATGCCGGTCGTCGCCGCGATGACCGTCTGGAACTGGCTCTTCGACTGGCGCCGCGGCGTGGTCAACTACACGTTGACGTCGTGGGGCCTCGACTTCCAGGACCACAACTGGCTGCAGAACCCGCTCTCCTTCTTCTTCGTCGCGATGGTGATCGTGACCTGGATGAGCGTCCCCTTCGTGGCGTTCTCGGTCTACGCCGGTCTGACGCAGGTCTCGACGGAGGTCGTCGAGGCCGCCCAGATGGACGGCGCGCGCGGCTGGCAGCGGCTGCGCTACATCATCCTGCCGATCATCCGGCCGGTGCTCGGGATCGTGCTGCTGCTGCAGATCATCTGGGACCTGCGCGTCTTCGCGCAGATCAAGCTGCTGCAGGACAAGGGCTCCATCGCCAGCGAGACCAACCTGCTCGGCACCTACATCTACCAGCTCGGCGTCGGCTCCAGCGACTTCGCGATGGCCAGCGCCGTCAGCGTCTTCGTGCTCGTGCTGACCATCGCCCTCAGCTGGTTCTACGTGCGACACCTTCTCAAGGAGGACGAATCGTGACCCGCATCCGCGTCTCGCGCATCCTGCTCGGCGCTCTCGGCGTCGCGCTCGCCCTGATCTGGGTCTTCCCGGTCTACTGGATGGTGAACTCGTCGCTGCTGCCGAACGTCATCCTGCAGAGCACCACGCCGACCTGGCTGCCGTTCGGAGGATCGTTCGACAACTTCATGGCCGTCGTGCAGGGCGGGACGTTCTTCCCGGCGCTCGGGATGAGCGTCGCCGTCGCGCTGATCACGGTCGTGTGCTGCCTGGCGTTCGCATTCCTCGCGGCGCTCGCGATCAGCCGGTTCCGCTTCCGGGGGCGCCGGTCGTTCGTGCTGGCGGTGCTGCTCATCCAGATGCTCCCCGCCGAGGGACTCTTCATCGCGCAGTACAAGCTGATGGGCACGCTCGGGCTGCTCAACACGGTCATCGGCGTCAGCATCCTGTACATCGCGGCGGTCGTGCCGTTCACCATCTGGATGCTGCGCGGCTTCGTCGCCGGCATCCCCGCCGACCTCGAGGAGGCTGCGATGGTGGATGGGCTCAGC
>JAEWJG010000050.1 GCA_023386675.1 Actinomycetes bacterium | reverse complement strand
GGGGGTCCCCCCCGCCCACCCCGGGTTTTGGGCGCAAATCTTCGGTGGAGGGTCAGACCTCGTCGCGCCAGGAGTGGGCGGGGGCGTAGCCGAGGACGCGCCGCGCCTTGTCGATGGAGAGCAGGGTGTCGTTCACGCCGAGGTCGCGCTTCAGCGGGACGCCGGGAAAGACCTCCGCGACGAGCTCGTCGTTGGGGCGGGTCATGACGGTGTCGGAGGCGGCGATGATGAAGCGGTCGAAGCCGGTCGTGTCCCACTCCAGGGCGCGGCGGATGGCCTGGGCGCCGTCGCGGGCGTCGATGTAGCCCCACAGGTTCCACTTGCGGGCACGCGGGTCGTCGTCGAACGCCGGGAACGCGGCGTAGTCCTCCGGGTCCATCACGTTCGAGAAGCGCAGCGCGACGATCTTGAGCGCCGGGTCCCAGCGGACCAGCTCGATCGCCATCTGCTCCTCGAGGTGCTTGACCAGCGAATACGTGCTCTCCGGTCGCGCGGGGTAGTCCTCGTCCACCGGGATGTACGGCGGCGGCACGTCGAACGGCAGGCCGAGCACGGTTTCGCTCGACGCGTAGACGACGTTGCGGATGCCGGCCCGCCGCGCCGCCTGGAAGACGTTGTAGGTGACCCGGATGTTGTTGTGGAAGGTCGCCACGTCGCTCAGGATGCCCGGAGCCGGGATGGCCGCGAGGTGCACGATGGCGTCGAAGCCGTCGTGCTGGTCGTTGACCCCGAGGACGGCGTCGAGCGTCTGGCCGAAGTCGGTCAGATCGACCCGGACGAAGCCGGGCCCGCGCTCCCCCGTCGCATCGAGGGAGATGACGTCATCCCCGTTCTTCCGCAGCTCGCGCACCACCGTGCGCCCGAGCTTGCCCGATCCTCCAGTGACCGCGATCCGCATACGGCCATCCTAGGCCGAGGGATTAGAACCAGTCGGACTCGCGGACCTGCTTCATCGCCTCGCGACGGGTGTCCTTGTCCAGGCGGTCGAGGTAGAGCTTGCCGTCGAGGTGGTCCGTCTCGTGCTGCAGCGCCTGCGCGAGCACGCCGGTACCGGCCACCTCGATCGGGTTGCCCTCGAGATCGACGCCGGTCACACGCGCGTACGGGTAGCGGAGGGTCTTGAACCAGAGGCCCGGAACCGAGAGGCAGCCCTCGTCCATCAGCTCCGGCTCCCCCGACACCTCGACGAGGACCGGATTGATCACGTAGCCGACCTCGCCGTCCACGTTGTAGCTGAACGCACGCTCGTTGACCCCGATCTGCGGGGCGGCGACGCCGGCGCGGCCGGGCGGGAGGACGCTGTCCACCAGGTCCTCGACGAGGCCCCGGACACCGTCGTCGATGTCGCCGATCGGCTCAGACGGGGTCTTCAGCACGGGGTCGCCGAACAGGCGGATCTGGCGTTCGGTCACAGGTACTCCTCGGAACAGCGTGTGGACGGGGTCAGTCGCGCTCGGCCGGCAGGCCCTCGACCACGAGGGCGGCGAGGGTGCGGGCGGAGAGGCGCGTCAGCGGCTTGAGGTCCTTCCACGACACCACAGAGCCCGCGGCGAGCTGCGGGTCGTACGGAACCCGCACGATCTCGCGGACGCGCGACCGGAAGTGCGCCTCGATCTCCTCCAGCTTGACCAGGTTGGTGGCGTGCGTCGCGGTGTTGAGCGCCACGATGGCGTTGCGGACCAGCTCGCCGTAGCCGTTGGCCTCCAGCCAGGTGAGCGTCTCGGACGCGAGCCGGGCCTCGTCCACGCTGCCGCCGGAGACGATGACGAGCGAGTCGGCGCGCTGCAGAGTGGCCCGCATCACCGAGTGGACGATGCCGGTGCCGCAGTCGGTCAGCACGATCGAGTAGAACCGGGCCGAGAGGTCGGCGACGACGTTGTAGTCGTTCTCGTCGAACGCCTCCGACAGCATCGGGTCGGTATCGGACGCCAGGATATCGAGCCGCGTCTCGTCGCGGGAGACGAGCGTCGAGAAGTCGGTGAAGCCGCCGATGCTCGCGGCCTTGTGCACAACATCCCGGACCGTGGACCGGGTCTGCCGCGGCACCCGCTCCGACAGCGTTCCGCGGTCGGGATTGGCGTCGATGGCGATGATGCGGTCCTCGCGGGCCGAGGCGAGCGCCATACCGAGAAGCGTGGTCACCGTGGTCTTGCCGACGCCGCCCTTGCGGGTGAGCACCGGGACGAACCGCGCGCCGCCCTCCAGCTGCTTCTGGATGCGGTGATCGAGCTCCTTGCGCGCGCGCACCTTGGCGGAGTCGCCGAGGTTCACCGTGCGGAAGGTCACGTTGTAGACGAAGCGCTGCCACGGTCCTTCGGGCCCGGGGCGCGTCTTGCGGTTGACCTCGAGCAGACGGTCGGCGGTCAGCATGGCCGCCGGCTCCGGCTGCACGGAGTGCTCGCCGCGCAGGCGGTCCCGGCGGGAGCCGGCGAACGGCTCGGACGCGGGCAGCGGTGTCACGTCGTCGGAGGCGGCCGCGGCGGCGGCCTCCGGCGACGTGGCAGCGAGCCGCGACGCGACGATCGCGACCGACATGGTCGTGGGCTGGGAGGGGGACGCGACGAAGCCGGGATCGACCGGCACGTCGTCGATCGCGACGGCGGCCTCGTCCTCCGGCATCTCGTGCGGCTGCGCGGGCGGCAGGTCGACGGCGATGCTGAGGTTCGTGTCGACCTCCAGCGACGGCAACGGCTCGAACGCGGACGCGGGCGTCAGCTCGTCGTCGGCCGGCACCAGGTCGCGCGCGGGGCGCTCCTCCGGCGTGCCGGCATCATGACTCTCAGCCACGTCGTCGCATTCTCCTTCTGCCGCGGGTGGGTCCCGCGACTCGTCATTGTAGGCCGTCGGCCCGATCAGGCGGGCTGGATGACCACGATGAGGTCGCCCGCATCCACCTGCTGGGTCTTCGGGATGGCGAGCCGCTCCACCGTGCCGGCGACGGGGGACGTGATCGCGGCCTCCATCTTCATGGCCTCGATGGAGGCGACGGCCTGGCCCGCGGCGACCTGGTCGCCGACAGCGACCTGCAGCGTGACGACGCCCGAGAACGGCGCGGCGATGTGACCCGGCTTGGCCGAATCCGCCTTCTCCGCGGCCTTCGACTCGACGGTGATGCTGCGGTCGCGCACGAACACCGGCCGCAGCTGGCCGTTCAGCGTGGTCATGACCGTGCGCATGCCCTTCTCGTCGGCCTCGCCGATCGCCTCGAGCCCGAGGTACAGGCGGACACCGCGACTGAACTCGATGACGTGCTCGCTGCCCTGCTTGAGTCCGTACAGGTAGTCGAGAGAGTCGACCACCGACAGGTCGCCGAACAGCTCGCGCATCTGCTCGAAGATGCGGGTCGGCGCGGGGAACAGCAGGCGGTTGAGGGTCGCGCGGCGCTCCTCGCTCGAACCTTCGAGCGCGGAGGCGTCGTCGGCGGAGAGGTCCTCCACCCCGACCTTGACCGTCTTGCCGGCCAGCACCTTCGTGCGGAACGGCTCCGGCCATCCACCCGGCAGTTCGCCCAGCTCACCGGCCATGAAGCCGACCACGGAGTCCGGGATGTCGTAGTTCTGCGGGTTCTCGGCGAAGTCGTCGGGGTCGGCCTTCACCGCGGCGAGGTGCAGAGCGAGGTCGCCGACCACCTTGGACGACGGCGTCACCTTCGGGATGCGGCCCAGGATGCGGTTGGCCGCCGCGTACATGTCCTCGACGAGCTCGAAGTCCTCCGCCAGGCCCAGCGCCTTCGCCTGCTGGCGCAGGTTCGAGAGCTGACCTCCGGGGATCTCGTGCTTGTACACGCGGCCCGTGGGGCCGGGCAGCCCCGACTCGAACGGACGGTAGACCTGCCGGACGGCCTCCCAGTACGGCTCCAGGTCTTCGACCGCCTGCAGCGAGATGCCGGTGTCGCGCTCGGTGTGCGCGAGGGCGGCGACGAGTGCGGACGCGCTCGGCTGGCTGGTGGTGCCGGCCATGGGCGCGCTGGCCACATCCACCGCGTCGGCGCCGGCACGGGATGCGGCGAGCAGCGTCGCGAGCTGGCCGCCCGGGGTGTCGTGGGTGTGCACGTGCACGGGCAGGTCGAACCGCTCGCGGAAGGCGGCGACCAGCTTCTCGGCGGCCGCCGGGCGGAGCAGGCCCGCCATGTCCTTGATCGCGAGGATGTGCGCGCCCGACTCGACGATCTGCTCGGCGAGGCGGAGGTAGTAGTCCAGCGTGTAGAGGTCCTCGGCCGGGTCGAGCAGGTCGCCCGTGTAGCAGACGGCGACCTCGGCGATCGAGGAGCCGGTGGCGAGCACCGACTCGATCGCCGGGCGCATCTGCGAGACGTCGTTGAGGGCGTCGAAGATGCGGAAGATGTCCACGCCGGTCGCCGCGGCCTCGCGGACGAATGCGTCCGTGACCTGCGTCGGGTACGGCGTGTAGCCGACGGTGTTGCGGCCGCGGAGCAGCATCTGGATATTGATGTTCGGCAGCGCCTCGCGCAGCGTGGCCAGGCGCTCCCACGGGTCCTCCCCGAGGAAGCGGAGCGCGACGTCGTAGGTCGCGCCTCCCCAGGCCTCGACCGACAGCAGCTCGGGCGTCATGCGCGCGACGTACGGGGCGACGGCGACGAGGTCGCGGGTGCGGACGCGCGTCGCGAGCAGCGACTGGTGGGCGTCGCGGAAGGTGGTCTCGGTGACCGCGAGCGCCTTCTGCGCGCGCAGCGCCTCGGCGAAGCCCTTCGGGCCCAGCTCCAGGAGACGCTGGCGGGATCCGGCGGGGGCCGGGGCGCTCAGGTCGATCTCCGGCAGCTTCTCGGCGGGGTCGGCGGTCTGCGGACGCGGGCCGTTCGGCTGGTTGACGGTGACGTCGGCGAGCCAGTTGAGCACCTTCGTGCCGCGGTCCTTCGAGGCACGGCCGCGGAACAGCTCCGGGCGCTCCTCGATGAACGAGGTGGAGACGTTGCCGGCGATGAAGTCCGGGTCCTCCATCACGGCCTGCAGGAACGGGATATTCGTGGCGACGCCGCGCACGCGGAACTCGGCCAGCGCACGACGCGCGCGCAGCACGGCGGCCGGGAAGTCGCGGCCGCGGGTGATGAGCTTCGCGAGCATGGAGTCGAAGTGCGGGCTGATCTGGGCGCCCGGGTTGATCGTGCCGCCGTCGAGGCGGATGCCGGCGCCGCCCGGGGAGCGGTAGGTCGTGATCTTGCCGGTGTCCGGACGGAAGCCGGCCGTCGGGTCCTCGGTCGTGATGCGGCACTGCAGGGCGGCGCCGCGCATCTGGACGCTGTCCTGGCTGAGGCCCAGGTCGCCCAGGGTCTCCCCCGCAGCGATGCGGATCTGCGACTGCACCAGGTCGACGTCGGTGATCTCCTCGGTGATCGTGTGCTCGACCTGGATGCGCGGGTTCATCTCGATGAACACGTGCTGGCCGGCGCGCTCACCGGCGGTGTCGAGGAGGAACTCCACGGTGCCCGCGTTCTCGTAGCCGATCGACTTGGCAAAGGCGATGGCGTCGCGGTAGAGCGCCTGGCGGATGTCGTCCGAGAGGTTCGGGGCGGGCGCGATCTCGACCACCTTCTGGTGGCGGCGCTGCACAGAGCAGTCGCGCTCGAACAGGTGGATGGTGTCCCCGGCGCCGTCGGCGAGGATCTGCACCTCGATGTGACGGGGACGCAGCACCGCCTGCTCCAGGAACATGGTCGGGTCGCCGAACGCGCTGTCGGCCTCGCGCATCGCCTCTTCGAGGGCGGGACGCAGCTCCTCCTTGGTGGCTACGCGACGCATGCCGCGGCCGCCGCCTCCGGCGACCGCCTTGGCGAAGATGGGGAACCCGATGGCGTCGGCGCCGGCGATCAGCTCGTCGATGTCGCGCGACGGCGGGGTCGACTTGAGCACCGGGACGCCCGCGGCGATCGCGTGCTCCTTTGCGGTCACCTTGTTGCCGGCCATCTCGAGCACCTCGGCGCGCGGGCCGATGAAGGCGATTCCGGCGGCGCGGGCGGCGTCGGCGAGCTCCGGGTTCTCGGAGAGGAAGCCGTAGCCCGGGTAGATCGCGTCGGCGCCGGACTCCTGCGCGACGCGGATGATCTCAGCCACATCCAGGTAGGCACGGACCGGATGCCCCGGCTCGCCGATCTGGTACGCCTCGTCGGCCTTCAGACGGTGCATCGAGTTGCGGTCCTCGTAGGGGAAGACGGCGACGGTCTGGGCACCGAGTTCGTACGCGGCCCGGAAAGCCCGGATGGCGATTTCACCGCGGTTGGCAACGAGGATCTTTCGGAACATGGGGACCTTTCGAGCAGGGGTCGACACCACACAGCAAACGGTTAGGTTCTCTAAGACTAGTGAAGGTAACGTGGCTCTCGTGCACGTACTCAGCGTTAGCTCCCTCAAGGGAGGTGTCGGAAAGACGACTGTGACGCTCGGTCTTGCGTCCGCGGCGTTCGCCAAAGGGCTGCGCACGCTGGTCGTCGACCTCGACCCGCAATCGGACGTCTCCACCGGGATGGACATCCAGGTCGCCGGTCACCTCAACGTCGCCGACGTGCTCGCCTCCCCCAAGGAGAAGATCGTGCGCGCCGCGATCGCGCCGTCCGGCTGGACGAAGGGCCGCTCCGGCACGATCGACGTCATGATCGGCAGCCCGTCGGCGATCAACTTCGACGGCCCGCACCCCAGCATCCGCGACATCTGGAAGCTGGAGGAGGCGCTGGCGAACGTCGAGCACGACTACGAGCTCGTGCTCATCGACTGCGCCCCGTCGCTCAACGCGCTGACCCGCACGGCCTGGGCCGCGAGCGACCGCGTCGCCGTGGTGACCGAGCCCGGCCTGTTCTCGGTGGCGGCCGCCGACCGCGCGCTGCGTGCCATCGAGGAGATCCGCCGCGGTCTCTCACCGCGCCTCCAGCCGCTCGGCATCATCGTCAACCGCGCGCGCGTCCAGTCGCTGGAGCACCAGTTCCGGATCAAGGAGCTGCGCGACATGTTCGGCCCGCTCGTGCTCTCCCCTCAGCTGCCGGAGCGCACGTCGCTGCAGCAGGCGCAGGGCGCGGCGAAGCCGCTGCACGTCTGGCCGGGTGAGAGCGCGCAGGAGATGGCGCACAACTTCGACCTGCTGCTGGAGCGCGTGCTCCGCACCGCTCGCCTCGGCGAGTACGCGACCGCTCAGTCCTGACGCGGCGGCGTCCGCGCCGCCTCCGTCCCGGCCCCTGCCCCCATGCCCGAGGTGCACGTCGTTGCGCACCTGTGCGGCGTGTCGACCGCAACTACCTGCACTTCGGCGAGCCGGCAACGGGATGCGGGCGCGCGGAATGTGGGGGCGTGGGATGCAGGCGCCCGGGGTGCGGCGCTCGGTGCCGGCGTGCACGCAGCGGCGAGCACTGGTGGCGGCAGACGACCGCTGAGGTGCACGTTGTTGCGCACCTGCACGGCGTGTCGACCGCAACTGGCTGCACTTCGGCGAGCGAGTGGCGGGGACGGCGGCACGGAGCGCAGCGGGGCGGGGCGGCGCGCAGCGCCCCGAGCGCGGGCGGTTAGGAGGCGCGGGTGCGGGATGCGCGGCGAGCTGCGAGCTCGTCCATCGCATCGGGCTGCGTGTCGATCTCGACGAGGCTCGACTCGACCTCGCGCAGCACCTTGCCGACCGCGATGCCGAAAACGCCCTGGCCGCGGCTGACCAGGTCGATGACCTCGTCGTTCGAGGTGCAGAGGTAGACGCTCGCGCCGTCGCTCATCAGCGTCGTCTGGGCGAGGTCATTGACGCCCGACTCACGGAGCTGGTTCACGGCGGTGCGGATCTGCTGCAGCGAGATGCCGGTGTCGAGGAGGCGCTTCACGAGCTTGAGCACCAGGATGTCGCGGAAGCCGTACAGGCGCTGCGAACCCGAACCGGCGGCACCGCGGACGGTCGGCTCTACCAGGCCCGTGCGGGCCCAGTAGTCGAGCTGGCGGTACGAGATCCCGGCCGCGCGGGCGGCGACCGCACCGCGGTAGCCGTTCACGTCGTCCATCTCGGGGAGGCCGTCGGTGAAGAGCAGACCGAGGTCGTAGCGGGAGGCGCCGTCGTCACGACTCAGTTCGCTCATGAAGATCGCCTCTCACCCGGGTAGTGAATCTCGCGCCGCAACCGCGTCGCTTCATCCACGGTACCCATGCGGGCGTCGCCGGGCAACGACATCCGCCGTTTCGACCTCGGCGTGTCGGTCCGGTCGGCCTCGGTCACGGACGCAGCCGCGCGATGGACGAGCGGATGATGCTGCCGCGCACCACGTCGAGCTGCGCCGCGATCTCGCGGGCGAGCTCCGCCGTGCGCGCCTTCGCCGTCGCATCGTTCCTCCGCGCGATCGGCACCAGCGCGGTCTCGATCAGCCCGATCTCACGCTCCGCCGCCGCGCGGAAGCCACGCAGGTGACGCGGCTCGATGCCGTTCCGGCGCAGTTCCACGAGGGCGCGGAGCACCGTCAGCGCCTCGTCGCCGTAGGAATCCGCGGCCGGGAGCAGCGACGCGCTCACCGCATCCTGCAGCAGCTCGGCGTCGGCTCCCGCCTCGCGGAGGAGGTCGTCACGCCGGTAGCGCCGCGAGCCGCCGAGGATGGAGCCGGCGGGCGCGGTGCCTGGGAACGCCGGGTCGAGCCCCGCATCCAGGTCGGCGAAGTACTTCTTGATGACCTTCAGCGGGAGGTAGTGGTCGCGCTGCATGGCGAGCACCGCCCGCAGCCGCTCCACGTCGGGGGTGGAGAACTTCCGGTACCCGGAGGCCGTGCGGGCGGGAGAGACCAGCCCGCGCTCCTCCAGGAAGCGCAGCTTCGACGACGACAGGTCCGGGAACTCGGGGCTGAGCCGAGCGAGGACCTGGCCGATGCTGAGCAGGGCCGGAGCGTCGCCGGCGGCCCGCTGGGCCGGCCGGGCCACTAGCCGTTCGCCGCTGCGGCGAGGTCGTGACGCGACGCGTAGAACGTGAGGCGGAACTTGCCGATCTGGACCTCGGCCGCATCGGCGAGCAGCGCGCTCTCGATGCGGACGCCGTCGTAGTAGGTGCCGTTCAGCGAGCCCAGGTCGCGCACCTCGAACGAGGTGCCGCGGCGGGTGAACTCCGCATGGCGGCGCGACACGGTCACGTCGTCGAGGAAGATGTCGGCGTTCGGGTGGCGGCCCGCCGTCGTCACGTCGGCGTCGAGGAGGAAGCGCGCCCCCGAGTTCGGTCCGCGGCGGACGATGAGCAACGCCGAACCGGACGGCAGGGCGGCGATGGCCTCCTGCTCCTCCGGCGACACCTCGCCCGAGGGGTACATCTTCGAGATGAACTCCTCGCCGAAGCGCGCGGTCGTGTCCTCGTTGCCCGCCGCGTCGCGCAGGGGGGCCCGAGCGGTGTCGTCGGCTCCGCCGGCCGCAGCGTTCGGGTCAATGTTGTCAGGCACCGTCAACCTCCTTGCCGTCCAGCGTATCGGATCGGGAGCGCCTGTCATCGGCCGGAAGTCGGATCACGCGTGCGGTTTCCCGGATGTAGAC
>JAEWJG010000034.1 GCA_023386675.1 Actinomycetes bacterium | reverse complement strand
CCGTCGCGCGCCGCGACCCCGCCTTCTCAGACGAGCGGATGTGGCGGGGACCGGTCTGGGTGAACATCAACGCCCTGCTGGCCGAAGGCCTCGCCGTCTCCGGTCATCCGGCCCGCGCCCGCGAGCTGATCGAGCGGACGCTGCGCCTGGTGATCCACGCCGGCGGCCCCCACGAGTACTTCAACCCGGAGACAGGCCGCAAGGCGACGACAGCGACGACCGCGTTCGGCTGGTCGGCGGCGCTGTTCGTCGACCTGGCGGTGCAGGTCTCCGCCTGATCCCTCGCACCACGAACCGTCCCATCTGACGAAGGAGTCACATGAAACGCCTGCGCACCCTCGCACCTCTCGCGGTCGCCGCGCTCGCCCTCACGGGCTGCGCCATGGCCGGCACCGCCGGAAGCGGACCCGCGACACTCGACCCGTCCGCGAAGCCCAGCGGCAGCATCACCGTCTGGTCGTGGGACGCGGCCGCCAGCGCTCTCAAGCGGCTGGCGGGCGAGTACCAGTCCGCGCACCCCGGGACCACGATCAAGGTCGTGGACGTCGGCTACGACAACGCCTACGACAAGCTCTCCGTCGGACTCCAGGCGGGCAGCGGCCTCCCGGACGTGGTCACGATGGAGACGGACCACACGCCCGGATACCTCAGCCAGTTCCCGAAGGGTTTCGTCGATCTGACGCCCGTCGTCGGCGACGCGAAGGCCGAGTTCGACCCGTCGAAGTGGGCGGCGTCGACCGACGCCTCCGGCGCAGTCCGGGCGGTCCCCTGGGACTCCGGGACGGCCGGCCTGTTCTATCGCGCCGACTACCTGAAGCAGGCGGGCGTCGATCCGTCGCGGCTGGGGACCTGGAGCGACGTGGTCTCGGCGGGCGAGCGCATCAAAGCCGCAACCGGCCACACGATGATCACCACCGACGTGGCCACCGGCGGCCTGTTCCAGCTGCTGCTGCAGCAGCAGGGGCAGGGACTCTTCGATGAGAAGGGACGCATCACGGTCGCGACGCCGGAGGCGGTCGAAGCTCTGACGCTGGAGAAGGAGCTCAACGACAAGGGCCTCCTGAAGAATGTGAAGGGCTGGGACGCGCGCGTCACCAGCGCGAAGAACGGCGACTCCGCGGTCACCCCAGAGGCGGTCTGGTGGATCGCGACCCTCACCGGAGAGGCGCCGGAACTCAGCGGGAAGTACGGCGTGACCGAGCTGCCGGCATTCGCCGACGGCGGGGCACGCACCTCCAACAGCGGGGGCTCCGGCCTCGCGGTGCCGGCGCAGTCGAAGAATCCGACGCTGGCCGCCTCCTTCGTCGCGTTCGCTCTGGCCGACGACCGCAGCCAGGTGTCGATGATGAAGAAGGACGGTCTGTTCCCGTCCTACCTCCCGGCGCTGAAGGACCCGTTCTTCAACCGGCCCGACCCGTACTTCGGCGGCCAGAAGGTCTACCGCATGTTCGCCGACCAGACGGCGAAGATCCCCGCCATCGCCTACACCGCCGACAACGCGAAGGCCGGCGACATCGTGGGTGCGGCCGTATCTGCCGCTGTGCTCGGCGGCAAGGACCCGGCGGCGGCCCTCCAGGACGCGGCCAAGCAGATCGCGACGGCCACCGGCCGCTCGATCGCGGGCTGACATGGTCGCCGTCGACACCGCGGTGCGCCCTCGCGCGGCAGGGTCGCGCCGCAGCCGGTCGCTGGACCGGCGCCTGCAGCGGCCGGGCCTGTGGTTCGCCCTGCCCGCCGCCGTCCTGTTCGCCGTCTTCTTCGCGTATCCGCTCGTCATCTCGCTCTGGCAGAGCTTCTTCACCACGCAAGGCGGCCAGCTCCGCTGGGTCGGACTCGGCCAGTATGCGCGGCTGTTCCAGGATCCGCTCGTCGGGACGAGCCTCGGGAACGCGCTGCTCATCCTGGTCGTGCAGGTTCCCCTGATGATCGGGATCGCGCTCGGGCTCGCCTACGTGCTCAACCAGACGTGGCTGAGGTTCCGGTCCGGTTTCCGCCTCGTGTACTTCCTCCCGGCGGTCACCACCCTCGTCGCGTACTCGGTGGTGTTCCGGGTGATGCTCGCCACCGACGGCGGAGCCGTCAATCAGCTGCTGGGGCTGGCCGGCGTCGCACCCGTCGACTGGCTGGACAGCGAGGCATGGGCGCGAGTGGCGCTCATCGCCTCCATCACCTGGCGGTGGACCGGCTACAACATGGTCATCCTGCTCGCCGGCCTGCAGAGCATCCCCGCCGAGCAGTACGAGGCGGCGCGCATCGACGGCGCGGGGCGGTGGGCGACCTTCGCCCACGTGATCGTCCCGCAGCTGCGTCCCGCGATCGTGTTCACGACGGTCACCTCGACGATCGGAGCCCTGCAGCTGTTCGACGAGAACGTGATCCTCACCGGGGGAGGCCCGAACAACGCGACGTTGACGCCCGTGCTCTACCTCTACAAGGTCGGGTTCCAGCAGTTCGACCCGGGCTACGCGTCGGCCATCGCCTGGCTGCTCGTGCTCATCACCGGCGTCGTCTCGATCATCCAGTTCCGGCTGCTCCGGGAGAAGAAGTGATGCGCACCCTCCGCCATGTCCCCGCGTACGTGCTGCTGGCAGCCGGTGCGCTGCTCAGCATCGTGCCGTTCCTGTGGATGATCACCGCCTCCACGCACACCACCGCCGACCTGTTCGCCCGGCCGCTGCCGGTCCTTCCCGGCGGCGAGCTGTGGAACAACCTGGCGCGCCTCCAGCAGGAGACGGGATTCGGCCAGGTGATGCTCAACAGTGTGCTGATCGCCGTCGTGTACACGGTCTTCAGCTCGGCGGTCAGCGTCCTCGCCGGCTACGGACTGGCGAAGTTCCGGTTCCGAGGCCGCGCGGTGCTCCTGGCCGTCGTGCTCGGGACCATGATGATCCCGATGCAGGTGCTTCTGGTGCCGCTGTTCCAGATGATGGCGAGCCTCGGCTGGATCGACACGTTCCAGGCGGTGGTGCTGCCGTTCCTCGCCAACGCCTTCGGGATCTTCCTCATGCGCCAGGCGTTCCTCGATTTTCCGGACACCATCGTCGAAGCAGCACGCATCGACGGCGCGGGAGAGCTGCGCACCTTCTACCGCGTCGTGCTTCCGGTGGCGCGACCGCAGCTGGCGGCGCTCGTCATCTACACGTTCGTGAGCCAGTGGAACGCGTTCATCTGGCCGCTGCTGATGCTGAACACGGAGGACAAGTACACCGTCCCGGTCGCCCTGAACACGATGATCGGGCTGTCACGCGTGGACTACTCGGGGCTGATGCTGGGGTCGCTGCTCGCGACCCTGCCGCTGCTGGTGGTCTTCCTGCTGTTCCAGCGGCAGTTCGTGTCCGGACTGCTCGGAGGAGCGGTCAAGGGATGAGCGGGCGCCCTCTAGCTCAGGCGCTCCCACGAGATGCCGGCGTCGGCGAGCAGCCGCCGCATCCCGTTGGTCCAGTTCTCGGCCAGCGCGGCCTTGGCGGCCGGGACGTCGCGCTCGATGAGGTGCTGCGCGATCGCGGAGTGCTCCTCGGCCGACCGCTCCACGAGCACGTCCTCAGCCACCAGGAGGGACTCGTAGCGGTGGATGGCGCTGCGCACCTGGGCGATCTGGTCCAGGAGCTTGTGGTTGGGGCACGCGCTGAGCATCAGATTGTGCCACTCGTCGTCCTTGCGGTTGACCACGGCGTGCTCGGCGACGTCGTCGGAGAACGCGGCGGCGAGATCGGCGAGGCGCACGCCGAGCGCGGCGAGGTCGTCGACGGGGGTCAGGTCGAGGGCGAGCCCTTCGAGCGTGACGATGATGGGGCAGAGCTCCTCGAACTCCTGCGCGCTGAGGGGGACGAAGCGGAAGCCCTTGCCGTTCTCGCTCTCGATCTGGCCTTCGCTCTCCAGGGCGATGAGCGCCTCGCGCAGCGGCGTGCGGCTGACGCCGAGCTCGGCGGCGAGCTGCACCTCGTTGATGCTCTCGCCGGGGCGGACGACGCCGGCCCGCATCCGCGCGATCAGTTCCTCGCGCACCTGGGAGCGCAGGTTCTTGCGTTCGATCGCCATCCGATTCCCCTTCGTTCCGCTCCCGGGCCTCGCCAGCTTAGGGCTTGACCGGTCGCACTCGACGCCATTAGCGTTACTGTATACAGAATACAGTCGACACGTCGCCGGAACAACCAGGAGACGTGCGCGAGACGACCATTTCCCGAGGAGACCGATGACGATCCCCGTGCCGCGCAGCATCCGGCTCGACGCGCTCGCCTACGGCGGCGACTACAACCCCGACCAGTGGCCCGAGGAGGTCTGGGCGGAGGACGTCCGCCTGATGCGGGAGGCCGGCGTCAACCTGGTCACGCTTCCCGTCTTCTCCTGGCCGCTTCTCGAGCCTCAGCCCGGCGTCTGGGACTTCGGCGGCCTCGACCGGATCATCGACCTGCTCTGGGAGAACGGCATCCGCGTCGACCTCGCCACCGCCACGGCCACCCCTCCCGCCTGGCTCGTGCGCGAGCATCCGGAGGTGCTGCCGTGGAATGCCGACGGCGTGCGCCTCGAGTTCGGCTCCCGCCAGTCCTACTGCCCGAGCTCGCCGGTGTTCCGTGCCGCCGCGCTCCGTCTGACCCGCACGCTCGCTGAGCGGTACGGCGACCACCTGGCGCTCGCCCTCTGGCACGTCTCGAACGAGTACGGGGACCACGTCGCGCGCTGCTGGTGCCCGGAGTCCGCGCGGCACTTCCGCCGCTGGCTGGAGGCGCGCTACGGCGACATCGCCGGGCTCAACGACGCCTGGGGGACCAGCTGCTGGGGCCAGAACTACCTCGCATTCGACCAGATCGAGCCGCCTCGCACCGCGACAGGGCCGATCAACCCCGCGCAGGTCGTGGACTTCGAGCGGTTCTCGTCCGACGCGCTGCTCGAGCTGTTCCGCTCGGAGGTGGAGGTGCTGCGCGAGGTCACCCCTGAGGTCGCCGTCACCACGAACTTCATGAGCCTCTTCCGCGAGCTCGACTACTGGGACTTCGCCGCAGAAGAGGACGTCGTCACCGACGACGCCTACCCCGATCCCGCCGATCCGCACGCCCACGTCGGCGCCGCCCTCAACTACGGGCTCATGCGCGGCCTGAAGGACGGACGCCCCTGGCTGCTGCTGGAGCAGGCGCCGAGCGCGGTCAGCTGGCGCGACGTCAACGTCCCGAAGGCGCCGGGACAGATGCGCCTCGGCAGCCTGCAGGCGGTGGCGCACGGCTCCGACGGCGTGATGTTCTTCCAGTGGAGGCAGGCGAAGTTCGGGCCGGAGAAGTTCCACTCCGCGATGCTCGGCCACCGGGGCGAGCGCAGCCGGAGCTTCCAGGAGACCAAAGCCCTCGGCGCGGAGCTGAAGCGGCTGGAGCCGGTCCGTGGAACGCGCGTCCGCTCCTCCGTCGCCCTGGTCGCCGACTGGGACGCCTGGTGGGGCGTGACCCAGACCGAGTCGATGCCCTCGCAGCGGCTGGACTGGCTGGCAGAGGCGCGCGCGTGGCATGCCGCCGCGTTCGCCCTCGGGCAACCGGTGGACGTGGTCCGCGCCGTCGGTCCGTTCGGCGACGCCCGGGTCGTCCTCGTCCCGAACCTCTACGCGGTCACCGCGGAGCAGGCGGAGGCCCTGGCGGCCTTCGTCTCCCGCGGGGGACAGCTGGTCGTCGGACCGTTCTCGGGCGTCGTCGACCACGGCGAGCAGGTGCACGACGGCGGTGCGCCCGGGCCGCTGCGCGACCTGCTCGGCGTCGAGATCGACGAGTGGTGGCCGCTGCCCGACGGCGGACAGCGCACCGTCGAACTCGACGGTGTCGTGCACTCGACCCGCGTCTGGGGCGAGTGGATCGTGCCGCAGGAGGGCACCGAAACGCTCGCACGCTTCGCCGATGGCGATCTGGCCGGCCTCCCGGCCCTCACCCGCCGCGCTCACGGAGCCGGCGCCGCGTGGTATCTCGCCGCCGGACTGGACGCGCAGGGCATGCGCGCCGTGCTGGCCGCGGTCTTCGAGGCTGCGGACGTGCCGAGCCGCACAGCGGACATCTCCCTCGAGGTCGTCACGCGCACCGACGGCACCACCGACTTCACCTTCGTGCTCAACCACGGCCGGGAGGCGCGGACCGCACCGCGCATCCCCGGCGGGACCGACCTGCTCACCGGCTCCGACGCCGCGGCCGGCCTCCCGCTCGGTCCGTACGGCGCCGCCGTGATCCAGCACACCGCACCGAACGAGAGGCAAGCATGACCGACCCCTTCATCCATCCCTACGTGCCGAACACGGCGCCGGCGTCGCGGCAGGCGATGCTGGATGCGGTCGGCGCGACGAGCGTGGACGAGTTCTACGCCGATGTGCCCGCCGACCTGCGCCTCGGGCGCGACCTCGACCTGCCGGAGCCCCTGGTGGCCGAGCAGGAGCTGGTCCGGCATGTCGGCGGGCTGCTGCGACGCAACCGCGCCGTCGAGCCGGGCCGACTCTTCCTGGGGGCCGGGACCTACCGGCACGCCGTCCCCGCCGTCGTCGACGAGGTCATCAACCGAAGCGAGTTCCTGACCGCGTATGCGGGGGAGCCCTACGAGGACCACGGCCGCTTCCAGGCGCTCTTCCAGTACCAGTCGCTGATGGGCGAGCTGCTGAACCTCGATGTGGTGAACGTCCCGACCTACGACGGCTACCAGGCGGCCGCGACGTCCCTGGCCATGGCGACGCGCATCACCGGCCGCCGGGGGATCGTGCTGGTCAGCGACGTGCACCCGGACAAGCTCTCGAAGGTTCGGGACTACATCCGGCCGATCGCCGACCTCGTCGTCGTCCCGAGCGCCTCGGGCGAGGCCGACCTGGATGCCGCGCTCTCGCACATCGACCACGGCACGGCGGCCGTCTGGGTCGAGACGCCGAGCTTCCACGGAGCACTCGAGACGCGGCTGGCCGAGCTCGCGGACGCCGCACATCAGGTCGGCGCTCTGCTCGTGGCCGGCACCGACCCGATCATGCTCGGCGCCATCGCGTCGCCGTCGGACCTCGGCGCCGACATCGTGCACGGCGACATCCAGTCGCTCGGACTCCATCCCTGGTACGGCGGCGCGCACGCCGGCTTCATCGCGGTCGACGACGACACGCGGCTGGTGATGGAGCTGCCGTCGCGGCTGTTCGGGCTGGCCTCGACCGACGTGCCCGGCGAGTACGGGTTCGGCGACGTCGCCTACGACCGCACCTCGTTCGCCCTCCGCGAGGAGGGGAAGGAGTGGGTCGGCACCGCCGCCGCTCTGTGGGGCATCGCCGCCGGCGTCTACCTCGCCCTCATGGGTCCGCAGGGGATGGCCGAGGTCGGCGAGACGATCCTCGCGCGCACCGCCTACGCCCGCCAGGCGCTGACCGCGCTTCCCGGCGTCGCGGACGCGGACGGCGCCATCCACTTCCGTGAGTTCGTGCTCGACCTGTCCGCCGCCTCCCTGACCGCTCCGGCCGTCGTCGAGGCGCTTCGCGGGCGCGGCTTCGAGCCAGGGCTCGCGCTCGGAGACGACCGCCTGCTGGTCTGCGTCACCGAGGAGAACACCCAGACCGACATCGACGAGCTCGCCGCCGCCTTCGCCGCGGCGCTCGCCCACGCCGACGAGGAGAAGAACGCGTGAGTCTGCCCATCGCCCCCAAGCCCGCGCTGCGCCGCTTCCACCAGGCCCGCTGGGACGAGCCGATCGTGTTCGAACTGCACACGCCCGGCGAACGCGGCGTGCTGCCGTCCCGCGCCGAGGACGGCGTGCGCGCGACCGTCGGCGACGTGGTCGCGGCGCTTCCCGCCTCGCTCCGCCGCTCGGCGCCTCCCGCCCTGCCGGAGATCGGGCAGATGCGGGTGCTCAAGCACTACCTGCGGCTCAGCCAGGAGAACCTCGGCGCGGATATCAACGTCGACGTCGGGCAGGGCACCTGCACGATGAAGTACGCGCCGAAGGTGAACGAGGCCATCATCCGCACGCCGGAGCTGTCCGAGCTCCACCCGCTCCAGGACACGGGCTCGGCCCAGGGCGCCCTCGAGATCATCTGGCGGACCGAGCGGATGCTCGCCGAGATCTCCGGCATGAGCCGCGTCTCGCTCCAGACCGGGGGCGGGTCGGAGGCCATCTGGGCGAACATCTCGATGATCCGCGCCTACCACGCGTCGCGCGGGGAGGGGGAGCAGCGGGACGAGGTGATCACCACGATCTTCTCGCACCCGTCGAACGCCGCCGCCGCCAAGATGGCCGGCTACCGCGTCATCACGATCTTCCCTGACGCCGACGGCTACCCCGATCTGGATGCGCTCCGGGCGGCGCTCTCGCCGCGGACCGCGGCCATCATGGTCACGAACCCGGAGGACACGGGTATCTACAACCCGCGGATCCGCGAGTGGGTGGACGCGGCGCACGCCGTCGGCGCGCTGGCGTCGTACGACCAGGCCAACGCCAACGGCATCCTCGGGATCACCCGTGCCCGCGACGCCGGCTTCGACGTGTGCCACTTCAACCTGCACAAGACCTTCGGAACGCCGCACGGCTGCGGCGGTCCCGGCTCCGGCGCCAACGCGGTGTCGGAGGAGCTGGCGCCGTTCCTCCCCGGGCCGGTCGTCGAGAAGGTGGGCGAGCGCTATGTGCTGGACGCCGACCGTCCGCAGTCCATCGGCTCGGTCGCGCCGTTCTACGGGGTCGTGCCCAACATCGTCCGCACCTACGCGTGGCTCCGCGCGCTCGGTGCGCCGGGCCTGCGCGCCGTGGCCGAGACGGCGGTCCTCAACAACAACTACCTGATGAAGCGGGTCCTCGAGATCCCGGGGGCGAGCGCGCCCTACGCCACCGGCCGCCGCCGCATCGAGCAGGTGCGCTACTCGTGGCAGGAGCTGTTCGAGCAGACCGGGGTGAGCTCGGAGGAGATCGGCATCCGCGCCGCCGACTTCGGGATGCACTACTGGACCAGTCACCACCCGTATGTGGTGCCGCAGCCGTTCACCCTGGAGCCCACGGAGTCGTACTCGATGGCCGAGCTCGACGAGTACGCGGCCGTGCTCGCCGAGGTGGCGCGCGAGGCGCGGGAGACCCCGGAGGTCGTGCGCTCTGCACCGCACCGCCAGACCGTGCACCACACCCACCACGACGACCTCGACGACCCGGAGCGGTGGGCCGTCACCTGGCGCGCCTACCGCCGCAAGTACTTCGGCGAGAGCGGCGCCGAGGCGCAGGCGGTCTCGGCCGACGCGGCGGCATGAGCACGGTCGGGCTCGTCGTGAACCCGGTCGCGGGGATCGGCGGCCCGGCCGGACTCGCCGGGAGCGACGGCGCCGAGGTGCAGCGGGAAGCGC